>PXBQ01000224.1 GCA_003566875.1 Spirochaetaceae bacterium
ACTCGACGTACCTCTACCGGATGACCGGTGCGCATAAACTCACTGCGAACGAACAGATCGGACTCTCGGGAACGATGACCTTCTCGGCGGCCGCCGGAACTCTCGATGTTCAGTACAACCCAACCGACACGGTGCGCGACATAGTCGCGCGGATAAACACCTCGGGCGCCGAAGTCGTCGCGCGAATCGACCGGAACGGAAGCCTCGAATTGCGGGCGACCGCGGCCGCCGATCGAGAAAATCCGGACTTCGTGATACGAAACGTCGAAGACTCGGGGCAGTTTCTCGTGGGGTACGCGGGAATTCTTCCCGCGGCGGGACCCGACGGCGCGTACGCGTGGGATCAACCGGATGCCGCGTTGGCGCTACGCGACGACGCGGCTTTCTCGGTCTCCCCGCTCATGAATCCTTCAGGGTGGATCGCGGTCAACCCGGAGATCGCCGCCGATCCGGCGACGATCGGTGCAGGGTTCGGAACCGGGGGCCGCGCCGCGGAATCCGGTGACGGGGCCGCTGCGCTTGCGGTAGCCGCGCTCCGAAACTCTCCCGTGATGGTGGGTCAAACGGCGACATTCGACGACTACTTCGCCGACGCGGTCGCCGAGATCGGGCTAAAGGGCGAGCAAGCGGCTCTCGCAATCGCGACACAAAACCAGATTATGAAAGACCTTCGGGATTTCCGCCAAGCCATCAGCGGTGTAAACGTCGACGAGGAACTCGCGATGATGATCAAGTTCCAGCACGGGTACAACGCTGCGGCACGGTTTATCACGACGGTAGACCGGATGCTCGACACGATAATAAACAGATTGGGAGTATAGACCGATGACGCGAATCAGTTCGAACATGCCGACGGACAACATGCAGTATCATAGTAGAATCCGGGAGCAGCAGTTATCGCGGCTCCAGTCGAGTATGGCGGCGCAGACACGAATCCTGAACCTCAGGGACGACCCGACGGCCGCCGCGCACTCGACGCGCTATCAGTCGCAGATCTCGAGGCTGGAACGGTTCACGTCGAACATTCAAAACGCAACGATGAACCACCGGGTCACCGAAGGTCATATGCGCGCGGCGGTCGACGTTATGCACCGTGCACGCGAACTCGCGGTTACCGGTGCGCACGGAACGTTCTCTCCGGACGACAAGAAGCTCATGGCCGGGGAGCTCGATGAGCTTCTCGGAGAACTCGTCGAGATAGCGAACGCGAAGAACGGCGACGGAAACTTCATCTTTGCGGGCGAACGAACACGGACGACTCCGTTCAGAACGATCACCGGAAACGTGGCCGGGGCGTCCGGGCACGTCGTGACGCATGTCGAGTACATCGGCGACATCGGCGTCAAACAAACCGAGGTGTCCGACGGTTCTTACATGTCGCTCAACCATCCGGGGAATCGCGTTTTCTGGGCGGAAAACCAGCAAATTTTCGCAGCGAACGACGCATCGGCGTATCAAGTGAATGACGACGCGTCGATAATGATCAACACGACGCAAGTCGACATCGCGGCGGGTGATAACGTGTACTCGATAATCGCCAAGATAAACGACTCGGCTGCAGGAGTGAAGGCTCGACTCGATCCGGTTACGAACGGTCTGATTCTCGAGACGACGACTCCTCACCAGGTTTGGTTGCAGGACACGTCCGGTACGGTGCTCCAGGATCTTGGGTTGGTTCGCGACGCGGAGTCGCGCCCTCCCTCGAACCTCGCCGCCGGCGCGCAGGCTTTCGGCGGTTCGTTGTTCGATGTCGTTATCAGGCTGCGCGACGAGTTGTACGCCGGAAACTCAATCAACATCGGCGGTTCGGCGCTCCGTGGCATTGACGACGCGATGAGTAATATCTTGTCGGAGCTCGGGTCACTCGGCGCGCAATCAGCTCGACTCGAACACGCGTATCGGCGCGTAGACGCTCAAATTCCGATCATGACCGAGTGGAACTCGAAGATCACCGACATTGACCTTGCGGAGGCGACGATGGAGCTCAGGATGCTCGAGTTCACGCACCGCGCGGCGCTCTCGGTCGCTGCACGCGTGATTCAGCCGAGTTTGTTGGACTTCCTGAGGTAGAATGACTATGACGATCATGACGAGACCGTTCGGCGAGCGGGAGATTGACGAGAAACAGATGATCACGTTTCCCGGAGGCATTCTCGGATTCGAGACGTTGAAAAGTTTCGCGCTACTCGACGCCGAAAGGCCGCCGTTTTACTGGCTCCAATGCATCGACGAACCCAGCATAGCGTTCGTGATGATCAATCCGTACGTGTTTCGGGCCGACTACGTGCTCGAGATACCGGACGGAGACCTCGATGAAATCGGCAACCCGACCGAGGAGGAAACCCTCGTGTTCGCAATCGTGACGGTACCGTCGGACGGGTCGCCGATAACCGCGAATCTGCAAGGGCCCGTAATCATCAACCGCTTGACCCGGCTCGGGCGTCAATCAATTTCGCTCAACCCGGAGTGGCGAACCAAACACGACGTTCTCGATGAGATGGCCCGCCGATGTTGATTCTCTCGCGCAAGCTCGACGAACAGCTCATGATCGGCGAGGACATCCGGATATCGGTCGTCGAGATAAAAGGGGATCACGTGCGGCTGGGGATCGACGCGCCAAAGTCAATAAAGGTCTACCGGGCGGAAGTCTACCGAGCTATTCAAGAAGAAAACCGTGAAGCGGCCCAAACGGGCGCCGAACTGCCGAATCTTGACGAATTCCTTCCCGGCAAAACCGACGAGTAAACCCGGAACAACGGCCGCAAGACCGCAGACCGAAGAGTCACAATCGCCGTCGTGACGCGTCAGGAAGCCGCGCCTCGCTCTCACGGAGGTACACCGGAGCGGTCGTGTCGTTTGCGAAGCGGCCGGCCTCGGCCGAACGACGTGCCAGAAAAGCGAGTGAAAGCGCCGATGAGACGTCGATATGCGGCGCGATCAATCTCTCGGCGAAACTCTCCGGCGCAACCGTGAGGAATCGCTCGGCGTGTGGCCCGACGACAAGAATCGGCGAGTCGGCGCGACTCTCGTCTGTTTGTTCGTTCTCGATCGCGAGACGAATCGTCTCGACGACTTGCTCGGGCGGAAGGTCGGTATCCGCCGTTGCCCGCCGCCCGGCTACGAAAACAGATGAGAAAAACCGACGCTTTTTCCCGTCGATGACGGGAACAATTATGCGGGACAATCCGTGGTACGGCTCCGCGTAGACGTCGAGAGTGGGAATCGTGACGAGCACCGCGCCGCTTCCCGCGGTGATCCCTTTCACGGTTGCCATTCCAATTCTGAGGCCCGTGAACGAACCCGGGCCGCTCGTGCACGCGACCGCATCGAGGTCGGCAACCGTGCATCCCGCACGGTCGAGTACCCACCGGATCGACGGAAGCAACGACTCCGAGTGACGAAGCCCCGTCGAGATGTCGTACGATACCCGAACCGCGGAGTCGAACGCGACAAAAGCGACGCTGAGGATTTCGGTCGCCGTGTCGATCGCGAGAATTTTCATGGCGCACTCTGTAGTGTGATCGATCGTGCTTCGTTTTCGAGCACTTCGATCGTGACCGTGTACGCGGCACGTCGAACGTCGGGTGAAGCGTGTTCGCCCCATTCTATGACGGTTACCGCGTCGGAAAAGATGATGTCGTCGAGTGCGAGGTTGTCAAAATCGCGTTCGTCGGTAACGCGATAGAGATCGATGTGATAAAAACGTCGTGTTCCAGGGTACTCGTGAACCAAAGTGTACGTCGGACTTGTGACTTCGTCGGTTACGCCGCACGCTTCAGCGATGCCACGCGTGAAAACGGTCTTTCCGGCACCGAGCGGGCCGGAAACGACGACGATCGCACCGTCGGGGAGCGTTCGGCCAAACTCGCGGCCGATTCGGATGGTTTCGTCGGCGTTTGCCGTCGTAAAGTTTTTCACGTCTTTGCTTGTCTCAGGGCAACTGTCCGTTTTTCTCAAGGGTTTCGACGTGCTGCGCGATAGCGTCTCGAGTCGCGTCGGCGACACGCTCGTCGGTGATCGCTACTTGAACTTCGAAACCGCCGGTCGCGACGTGTTCAAGCACAAATTCGATCGGGATCTGGAAAGGCTCGTGATCTCGGTTTTCCAGTACGACGTCACCCGCGTAGATGCGACGGTAGCTGATCGGCATGTCTTTGCGCGCGATGTTTTTAATCTCGAGTACTTTCATGTCGGTGACTGTATGTGATTCGTTATGTTCGGTCAAGATTAGCCCCGAGGCACCACCACGACGGGAGAGTCGTCCGGTTTGCGGTTTACGATACGCCGTAAACGTAGGCCTGAATGGTATTGAGGTTCTTTTTCGTGATCCGGGTGAACATGACGTGCATGATACCGCCACCGCGTGTTCGCGCGGAGCCCTGGACTTTTCCGAACGCCGTCACGGGCGTTCCGTCCTCGTCGGTGAACTCGATCTTCAATAACGTCCCGGATACAAGCGGCTGTGGGGATTGAATCGCGCAGCCTCCGGCCGAGAGATCGACGATCTTCCCGAAGAACCTCTTCGAGGTATTGACGACCGCGCGCTTCTTTTCGCGCTTGCCGGATCCCGTGGTGAGAATCAGTACCGCGTAGAAGTAGGTAGGAAGCGATGAGTCTCGGCGTGGGGATTTTCGTTTCTGCGTCTCTTTGATCGGGCCCGCGTGGCGGAGGTACAACATCGTTACCCCGTTTACGGTGCGATACGCAAGAGCCGTCGTGACAAAGGTGTAGACGCGATAGCCATCGGGAGAAAACGTAATGCCCAGCTTCTTGTCGCGCGGTACCTCGATTATGCGGTCGCGTTCGTCGCGTGGCGGGTCGATACAGAAACTGTCTTTCGTGTTGCCGGTAACGACCGCGTCAAGCCATTTCTTGCCGTCGAGTGTGACGCGGACGCTCTGGCTGAGGCGCAGGCGACGACTCGAATCGAGTGAGCGGTCTCGGCCGGGTTTGTTCAAAAGTTTCTTCTTAATCTCGAAGAGCTGGAATTTCTTGTCCTCTTTCACCGATTCCGAATCGTTTCCATTCTCGATCAGAGGAAGAATCCTGCGTAACGCGGCATCAAAAAATGCGTCGCTCGAAACAAGCCGTTCAGGTGTCGCCAGCGAAAGAGTTTTGGCGACCTCTTTGAGCAGAGTCACGTCCTTCGCCGACAGTCCGGCTTTCCGCGCGTCGGATCGAAGCGACGACCCCACACTACGCCCGCCGGCTTTCTTCCCGGAACCGCGTGAAGAGACGCCGGACACAATTCCGGCGATGATGAGTATCCCGAAAAATACCGCCATGATGATCGTGGCGATCGGATCGGTCTCCCCGAACCCCTCGAAAGGTGCTCGAGTTTGAAGAATCGGTATCATGAGTCGTTGTTCTCGCGTTCGCCGAACGGAAGGTACGCGACCAAAGACTCTATTCGTGGTGCGATTTCATACTCAAGCACATCGCCGATCAAAACGTAGTCGCCCGAGACAAAGGCTTCGGAGAGTTCGTTCAGTACGACGTTGAAAGCTCGGGTGAACTCTCCGAGCGTTGCTCCCTCGAGTCGCTTTTCCGAGAGTTCGGGTGCTGCCGCGATCACGGCTGGGAGAAGGCGCACGAGCTTTCCGAGAAGCTCCGTGAAGCGGATGATCGTCGCGATCGCTTCGTCGTCACGGCTCGTCTGAAGACGTACCGAGACATCCTGAACGTCGGGTACGAGGCGAGAGAGAAGCGCCGCGGTCACCGCGGCTTCTCGCAGTGGATCAGATAGTTCGGCAATACGACCCGCGACGATAGTCCTGAGAGACTCGATCGGCGTATGCGCTGTGTCGGGCGTCGACGCGAGCGACTCGGAGATCGAATCGACGAGATCGGTATGCTCGGAGAGCATCATCCCAACGGTTTCCCTCACCGTTTCAAGCTCTTCGGTGCGGTTTGCGAGTTCGCCGGCGTCTCCCGATGCGATCGCTGCGCTCAATCCGTCGAGATACCGTATGATCGCGTCATAGCCGTCGAGCTTGATCTCCGCCGAGTCGCGCGTACGGATCCCGAGGGTGCCGACCGTGTCTACCGCGTCGGCCCGCCATGTCTGGTTCGACTCGAGTCGTACGGTCTCGCCGTCGAGCTGAGCCTCGACGATGCTTCGCCCGTTCGCGCGCAGCCACGTCGCGACGGCGTCGACGACCTCTCCGACGGTGTTTTCGTCCTCGAGAGTGTGGTCGAGCTCGTGATCGTTAACGAGAATTTTCATCGATTAGCGCCTGTTCTGTTGCGATGAGAAGTTATCGAGCGCGCGCGACTGCGATTCCATCGAGTCGAGCGCTCCCTCCATACGAGCGTACTGTCGCCGCAGATCGGCCTCGTATCGTTCTATCCGTCGTTCGTAATTCTCGATGTCGCGTTCGGTTCGTGCGACCTGGGTGTCGATCGTACTTGTCCGTGTAGTGATAATACCACCCGACTGAACAAACGGCGTCATGAAGTTTTGCAGCTCGTACGCCGCGCCCGAATCGATCACGAAATCGCCGTCGGTATCGCGTCCGAACAGGTCGCGGACGGCCTGAAAGTCGTCACGAAGCGCCTGATCGAGAACCGGCTCGTTTATCTCGAGGTAGCCGCGAAGGCGATTCGCGTCGAACGAGCGTGAACCGATCGGTCCCGCGTTCGTCGATATGCCGATCTGCGCGAGCAGCCGTAGGTCTGCTCCGGCGCGCGTTTCGTACGGGTTCATCGCGATCATCTGGAGCCGGCTCTTGACCTGGTTGAGTGTGTTGTCGCCCTGAAGTAATCCGAGCCTCCGTTCGGCTTGTTCTCGCTCTTCGGGCGAAAAATACTCGATCTCGGATATGATGTCCGAGCTCGAACGCGTGAGGATATTGATGTCGCGGAGTAGTTGGTTGTAGAAGCCGACGAAGTTGATGACCGAGTCCTTGACTGCCTCGTGGTCGGGTTGTACGTCGATCGAGACCGGTTCCGGCGATGCGCGCAGAAACTCGAGCGAGACACCCGGAATCAGATCGTCTACGACGTTCGACGACCGAACTACATCGATTCCGTCGATCCGCACGTGGGCATCCTGCGCGGTACGAAGCGCGTTGACCGGACGGTGTTCACCGCGCGCATCGGGATCGAACACCGTGATATTTCTGATCTCGATATCCCGGTACGTGTTGCGATTACGGATGTGAAGAGTGTCGAGCGAATCGACGAGTTCCGATATCGGTATCCGAAACGCACGGAACCCCTCACCGTCGGTTATTTCGGGCAACGGCACCGTACGTCCGTCGGTCCCGGCGAACAGGAACGCAAAGTCGTCTCGGACGGGCGGTGGTTCGGGACTCGGGAGGTCCGGGAGAATCGGGCGCGAAGGCACGTTCTGCACCGTGACATCCTCGAGTGTAACGCCTCCAAGGTCCGGGATGTTCGGGCCGGGAGGGCTTGGCGGCGGTGTCCACTCTTCAGGTGTTCGCCGCGTCACACGCGCCTGGAATTCCATCACCATTCCGGGTTCAAGGTGTACCTGGGGAGTCGGAACCGTGAGTTCACCTCCCGGGCCGACGGCGAGAACACCGTCGGATACCGAGATGGCATCGCGGTCGATCGGTTCGGTCCACGGCCGCATCGTGCCCGATGCAATCGGGACGTCAAATGAGCGTTCGGTGACGCGCTCGAGAATACCCGCCGTTTCGGCGAATTCAACCGCGTCGTCGGCGAGAATAAGGCGGTTTTCCGCGCCCGTGATCCGGGATTCGATCGAGATAACCTGCGTGTTCGGCGTGTTGCGCACGACCGAAGCACGGACGAGCGTCCCGATGTTTCGGTTCAACGCGGTCGCGAACTCGGCGAGCGATCCACCGCGAAAAGTGAAAGTCTCGTCACGTTCACCTATCCGAAACGTATAACGGCCCTCTTCGACGCGAAAATCCAGGTCGAGGTTGCGCGAGAGGAAAGTGTCGGCTTGCGCGAGTTGTCGGACTTCGATCGAGTTGACGGTTTCTTGCGCCTCTCTCGAGGCGGTTGCGCGAACGACGTTATCGGCGGTAGAGAAAGCCCGACGCGCTCCGAACGGGTTGTCGACGCCGTACAGCCGCCGCGAGGCGTCGCGTACCTCGGTCATTCGACGGCCGACGTCTTGCCAAACTCGTTTCTTTTCGTGGTGTGTCTCGAGGGTGGACTCCATCCGCCGAATCGGCGCACGTTCCAACTCCACGAGTTCTTCGATCATTTGTTGAGTATTGAACCGGCTGTTCGTTACGCCGGGTATTGATATATCGGACATAGCCAACCCCTCCCGTCGGCTGCTCGTTCAAACGCTATCGCAGGAAATCAAACGCGCTTGAGCGCCGGCCATCTCGCTGTCGTCATATTCGTTCGTCAAAAAGCAGCCCTATTGTCTCACGAATTCGGACGTGAAGCCGTTGCAGTTCACGTGGCGGAAGCTCTTTGATAACCTTATCGGTCGAAGCGTCGACTATCTTGACGACGACCTGCCCGAGGTCGCGGTTGATTGAGAACTTCAACCGTCGGTTTAACGCCCCAGAAACTCGCTCCAACTCAGCGATAGATGCCTCAATTTCAACGGTAGATGGTGGAGGGGAGGGCTGTGACGCCGCTTTTTCTCCGCGGTGCAGCCATGAGACCGATGACGAATCCGGATGCGCACGGGAAATTCCGGCAATTTCCATGGACATAATCTTACCTCCGTGTAAGACGACGATGAGAGAAGAGCGCGATCTCCTCTCATCATCAAAAAAATACTGGAAAAGAAGTGACGTCCAGAAACTTCTTCCCCTGATCTGCGTCCGTCGTCCCGCGTTACCACGAGACTCTCCGGGTTACCCCAGGAGCTGAAGAACGCCTTGTGGCTGGATGTTGGCCTGGGCCAACATCGCGGTATTGGCCTGCGTGAGGATCTGATTCTTTACGAAATCGACCATTTCACGCGCCATGTCCGCGTCGCGAATCCGCGACTCAGCCGCGGCCAAGTTTTCCGCCGCGATTGCGATGCCTTGTTGCGCGAGTTCGAACCGGTTCTGGTAAGCACCCAAGTCAGCCCGCTGTCGGGAGACCATGCGCAACGCGCTGTCCACGAGTCCGATCGCCCTGTTTGAACCTTCCGGCGTTGAAATCGTCAATCCGTCCGCCTCGCCTTGAGCCATCGCCAGGCCGAGTGCCTGAGCGGTCATGGTTCCGATGTAAACGCGGGCGTTTTGATCCATATTCGCGCCGATCTGAAACTGCATCGTTGCGACCTCGGAGTCGCGAGAAAATGCACCGGTCAGCATGTTCATTCCGTTGAACTGCGCATGCGACGCGATACGATTGAGCTCCGCGACGAGCTGCGACACTTCTACCTGAATTTGCATCCTATCTTCGGCGGTGTATATCCCGTTCGCCGATTGTACCGATAACTCACGAACCCGATGCAGGATGTCTTGAGTTTCCTGAAGATACCCCTCGGTCGTTTGAATGAACGATACGGCGTTTTGGATGTTCCGTTCCGCCTGATGCAACCCCCGGACTTGACTTCGCAGCTTTTCCGAGACCGCGAGTCCCGATGCATCGTCGCCGGCTCGGTTGATCCTGAGGCCGGAGCTGAGCGCTTCAATATTCCGTTGCAGATACGCTCCGCGGACCCCGAGCTCGCGATTGGCAAATGCGGCACTCGTGTTGTGGTTAATAATCATGTCCCCCTCCCTGATGGTTTTTGGAAGCGCGATCCGTCGCACTTCCATCCGCGCCGACGGCGATCATGGCAAGACTAAATCGCGCTGTCTCACCAATCACATCCGACAACCCAGAGAGGATCACGCCGTGCCGGTGCGATTCCCCCTGAGTTTTCAACGCCCAAGTCGGGTTTTTTTTCAAAGAACGAAGCCGAAATTCAACTTTCGGCGTTTAAATGCCGGTGGTGGGTTTTCAGACTCCACCACCGGTAAGTTTAATGCGCTATCCGAGTAATTGCAATACCGTTTGTGTCTGCATGTTCGCCTGAGCCAACATCGCGGTGCCGGACTGCATGAGTATCTGATTCTTCATGTAGTCGACCATCTCCTTCGCCATATCGAGATCGCGGATACGCGACTCGGACGCTTGAAGGTTCTCGGCTGCGATGTCGATTCCCTGAATCGCGAGGTCCAGGCGGTTTTGGTACGCACCAAGGTC
>PXBQ01000123.1 GCA_003566875.1 Spirochaetaceae bacterium
CGTCGAGTAGGACGTTCACCACCTCCGGGTCGCGAATTCCTCCGGTGGCTCCGGCGATTTTCTCGAGCGCAAGGAGCGACGCGTACGCAAGATTGTTGTCCGGTAAGGTTCGTGCGTTCTGAAACTGCAACATTCGTACGATCTGCGCTGTGACGTCATTATCATCGTTCATGCCGATCAAACCGAGCGCGTACACCGCTTCGGCAAGCACCATCGGTTCGTTGTCTTCCGAAACGACCGTCATGAGGGCCACCTTTGCGCGCTCGCCGCCGACCTCACCGAGAAGGTTCGCCGCAACGCGCCGAACATCGGGAAAGTTATTCGTCACCGTGTTGCCCGAACGCACTTGCCGCATCGTGCCTTCGGTTGCGAGCGCTTCGAGCACGATAAGCATCCCGGGATTGTCGCGGTCGATGGTACCGTCGTCGATCATCGCCCGAATACTCTGCAGCGCGAGCATCTTCATCTCGCGGTCCGAGGACAACGCTTGCGAACGGATGATCTGCAGCTCGATATCCTGACTCAAGTACAGGTCCTCTATCGTCCGCGGAGGTCGGTCGGCCGCAGATTGCGCCGAGACAGACGCAGCGACGAGAACCACAAGACCGATAAACACAACTACTTTTCGCATCCGTTACTCCTAACGCACCTGTATCGTCTCAACTATAACTTAAAAGAGGTCTATTTTCCAGACGCCGTCGGTGTTTTTCAACTGGTACAGAATCACCGGCTGCCCTTGTACCACCATGATCGCGATGACCGTATCGTCGTTGACAAACTCCAGATCGTCGAGCCGTGCGTTTGCTCTGCTCGGCGCGACGACCCAGTTGAAATAGTCCTCAAGCGAGCGAAGAACGATGTTGTTTCGCTGCAGAATCGGGCTCTGCGATCGTGCGCGCAGAGTTTCAGGGTCCGAGAACTCGTCGATGTACGTCTGCGTCAGGTACCGCTTCCAGTGCTCAAAGTCCCGATCCCGGATGATCTCGTTCAGGATACCGATCGTCTTTTCGACTTCGTCAAACGTCTTGACGTACACTTCTTCGGTGACGACAAACGGCGCGTCGTTGCCGCCTGATATCGTTTCCGGTTCGGGTTCGGCGTCATCAGGCTCGGTGATCTCGTCGTCGGGGTCCGGATCAACCGCGGGGGCGGGATCCGCTTCCGGGGCCGGGTCGGCGATGGGCTCGGGAGGTTGTACCTCTACCGGATCTTGTTCCGGCTCCTCAGACGGTTCTTCGAGAAGGATCGGTTCTTCGGGTACGTCGGGCGGTTGCCCCGCGCACGAAACCACGAAACCGAACACGACCACCGATGCGGCAACGATCCACCATTTCACCATACGCCGATTGTACGTATCCGATGCGCCCTTTGTCAAACGTCGCTCCAAAGGCAATCGCTCCACCGTCAACCGACCTTAAATGGCCCGGTCATTTCCCGAGAACTTTTAACATGTAGAGTTCGAGGTAGCGCTGCAGCGACTCTTTGTCCCTGAGCCGCTCGAAAGCCTCGGCCTCCGAAAGCTTCCGTCCGAGATACTCGATACGCTCCTTGTCGGGGGGAACGAGCCGAGTTCCGACGCGCATTTTCCGCAGGAAATCGCGCGCGAGACTGTTTACGTCCTCGACGAGATTCGCCTTCGCCGTCGGATCGAGCAGATTGTTCCAGCGTTCGATCAGTTCGGCAAGGGTTTCGTCGACCGTGCGATTGTCGCCTACGTACTGCTTCTGTACATCGCGGACCGCATCCTTGAACGCGTTAATGCGTGCTTTCGACGTGACGGCTTTGCCTCGCTCGCCCTGTTCACTCGTCCCAGGATCGTCATCCGACTCATCGACAAGTTTCTCGCGCCGAATACCCAGGAAAAGCCGTTTGAATACCTTGACCAGCGTCGAGATAATCGGAACCGCCTGCCAAAACGGCAACATGAGTCGGGCGTCCGAGTAGATACGGGCGCGGTCGAGCCTCAGAACACTTGTGAGCGGCGCCAACGTGTTCTTCTTCGCGTCGAACAATCGGTTGACGTTCTCGAGTGCGTCGCGCGATAGATTCGCCTCCTTCGCGGCGAGATAGACGAGGTCGTACCGAAGCAAACCGCGAAGCAACGGGAATTGCTCCGCTGTCGTTCTCTCGACATGCGCCTCGAATGCCTGGTCGTCGTCCATCATCTTGTACTTCTGGTCCTGTCGCAACGCGGCGTACCACGCCTGCGCGTAAGAATGCGACAACTCATCCGACGCTTCCTGGATCTTGTTGAGCAACAACGGCAACAGTGCTTCTCGTGCGACGAAGTACTCCCGGTTTCCCGGCGCCCGGACGTTCACGATATCGGGCAGTGACTCCTTGTCCGGCGACGCGATCCGTTTCTGGAGATAGCGCGTGATCTCGTCGTTGGGGACCTTCTTCGAGAGGGGAACTCCTTTGTTGTCGGTAAACGCGAGGATTTGCGACACCGTGTACGCGTACGGCGGTTTTCGAAGAGTGTTTTCAAGGGTTTTCAACGTCATTTCGGTGTCGCGCTCCTTCTGCGCGCTGCTCTTGAAAAAGACGTTGTAGTAACCCAGGAGATACGCGGCCTGACAGTAACTGTGTTCTTCGAGCAACTTGTCTTTCTTCTGTCCGAGTTCCTTTATTATGACGCTCGAGAGCTGTGTCCAGAACAGAAACGAAAGCTCGGTCGGCGAGAGGATCGCGGACACGGCGTCACCCGGCGTGGTGAGAGTCGTATTCAGGAACCCCTGAAGAGTCGCTTCCTTCTGGCGGAAAACGGGCTGGAGTTTGCTGCGGACGTAACTCGCATTCTTTTCGCTCCGCAGATACACGCGGATCTTCTGAACGCAGAACTCGATTATTCGCCGCGGAACCAGCTCGCCGGTCACGAGCAGGCTTTTGATCTCGTCGGGAAACAATAGCCGGAATACCCGGGTCTTTTTATCCGAGACCGTGGAAAGCAGATCGATGAAGTCGGATTTCACGTCGACCGGCGTGATCGAGTCCGACGGGATCTCGACACCGATAGTGTCCTCGGTCGGGAAAGGATGATCGGGGCGGTCTTCGATTTTCTTGTACTCCCGAAGAATCAACAACGCGTAGTACTCGGGGTAGTGAATAGCGACAACTTTGCCGTCGGCGTACTGCAAAGAGCAACGTCCTGCCTCTTCAAGCGCTATCAACCGCGCGGCCAGGATGTTCTCGGTGTTGTCGTCGAGGTCCTCGAGTCCGCTGTTGTCATCGCCAAATTTTTCCAGGTACTTGTACGTAAATGCAAGGAGAGCCGTGAACGACGTCCGGGGGTTTTGATTCCTTCGCACATGCATCTGAAGAATTTTGAGCACATCCGCTTCGGTCGACATTCGATTTGGGTCTCCACGCGTATAGTAATTCGTTTTCTGCACCCGCGCAAGCTTGCGGCAAAAGCATACTACCCAAGAATCTCAGAAATCGGCAGGTCGCCCATGAAACTCAGCTCGGCAACGCACGCGTTGAAAACCTTCATACAGTTGTACGCGTCGTCGAGCGCGCGGTGCGCGGTATTCGGTGGAATGTTCAGGAACGCGACTAAATTCTGAAGCGAGTAACTCTGTCGTCGCGGATACGCCTTGATCGCTACGGCCATACTGTCGACGATCGGATTGCGAACATCGGGAGAGCCACATTGCTGCAGAGCCGCGCGAAGAAAACCGAGATCAAACGCGGCGTTATGCGCAACAAGAACCGATTCACCGATAAACGCCATGAACTCCCGCAGTGTCGCGTCGATCGGTGGTTTTCCCGCGACCATCGCGTCCGAGATACCGCTGACCTTTGACGCCTCCGGAGAAATCCGGATTCCAGGGCTAACGAGGGTCGAGAACGTTCCGAGGACCGTTTCACCACGGAACTTAACCGCACCGAACTCGACAATCTTGTCGTGAGGCGGGTATAGACCGGTTGTTTCGAAGTCAAACGCGGTGAAAACCGTATCGGCCACCGCGGCGTCGAGATTCGGCGAGGTCATTGGGTACCCTTTTCGGCTTCGTCGATTGTGCCGTTTACGTAGCCCGAGATCGTCTCGATTTTTTCCCGCACCCGCGACCGGGCCGTCTCAAGCGCGATACCCGGCGCCTCACAACACGAGACGTAGAACTTGATTTTCGGCTCGGTGCCCGAAGGACGCGCGGAAAGGATACTCCCGTCCTCGAACACAAACTGAAGCACGTTGGAGCGAGGAAGATCGATATCGGCGCGTGTCGCGCTCGTCGTCCGATCCGTGGTTTCCCCGGTCAGGAAGTCACGTACCGTCTCGACGCGAAGGCCCGCGATTTCGAACGGCGGCCCCTCGCGCAGACCGTCCATCAGTCCGGTCATGACGTCCAGACCCGATTTCCCGGTGAAGTATCGCGATAACGTGTTCTCCTCGAAGTACCCGTACTCAAGGTAGATCTCGTTCAACCGACCGAGCACGGACTTTCCCGCGCGTCGATGGTACAGAGCCATTTCGCACGTCATCACGGCTGCCGAGACCGCGTCCTTGTCACGAACTTCCGTTCCGATCAGGTATCCGTAGCTCTCCTCGCCGCCGATCACGTACGTAGGACCGTTTCTCTGCGACTCGAATCTCCGGATCAACGCCGCGATGTGTTTAAACCCGGTCAGCGTGTCAAAGCAAGTCGCACCATACCGACGCGCGATCCGTTTCTGCAGTTCGGTCGTCACGATCGTTTTCACGAACGCGGGCTTTTTCGGAAGTCGCTTCAACTCGGACAGCGACGAGAAGACATAATCCACCAGCAACGCGCCGAGTTGGTTTCCCGTCACGAGCACAAACTCATCGCCGTCCGGGACCGCGATCCCGATCCGGTCGCTGTCCGGATCGGTACCGATCACCAGGTCCGCGCCGTTTCGCTTCGCGAGCTCGATCGCCATCTCGAGCGCAGCGCCGTCCTCGGGATTCGGCGATGCGACGGTCGGGAACTCGCCGTCGGGCTCGCGCTGTTCGGGTACCGTCACGACGTCGATCCCGAGTTCTCCGAGCGTTCTCTCGACCAACATCGCACCGGTACCGTGCAGCGGCGTGTACACGACGTTCAACTCCGATCCGTGATCGATCGTCAACTTGGGCCTGATCGCGACGCTTTTCGCCGCCGTAACAAACGCGTCATCGATCTCGTCGTCGATGTACACGAGAAGCCTCTTTTTCTCGGCGGTCTTCTGAGGCATCACGTGCGGAGCACGCTTGACCGATCGAACTTCTTCGATAATGCCCGCATCGTGCGGAGCGACGATCTGCGCTCCGTCGTCCCAGTACACCTTGTAGCCGTTGTACTCCGGTGGATTGTGGCTTGCGGTAACGACGATACCTACCGTCGCGCCGAGTTTCCGCACGGCGAACGACAACTCGGGCGTCGGCCGAAGCGACGAGAACAGATACGTCTTGACCCCGTGCGCGGCAAAAACCAACGCCGCGTGATGCGCGAACTCGGACGAGTACCGGCGGCAATCATACGCGATTACCGCGGCGGGTTCTTCGGTGGTCGCGTTTTTTTCGACGTACGTCGCGAGGCCCTCGGTCGCACGCTGTACGACGTACGGGTTAATGCGGTTATACCCGCCGCCGATCACGCCGCGCAATCCACCGGTACCGAACTCGAGCTCGGTATAGAACCTGTCTTCGAGTTCCTCCCAGTTCTCGGCTTTGATCAGCTCCTCGATTTGTTTGCGGAACGTATCGTCTTTCTCAAGCGAGAGATACTCTCGAGCCTTCGCCTGAATCTCTGCCTTTTCCATCGGTTCCCTTCCTGTAATCCGGACTCAGGTTGTAGACGCGTCAACGGCAAACCGTGCCGGCGCGTCCGGTGTGTATCCGAGCAACTCCGCGAGTTGTTCGGCAGAATCGACGATGTGATCGGCACCGGCCAAGCTCGCCCTCGGCCGGTATCCCCACGAGACGCCGATAGAGACCATCCCCGCGTTTATCGCGGTTTCGACGTCGACTTCCGAGTCACCGACGAAACACGCGGCCGGCGGTTCTACGCCGACGCGCGCGAGGATATCGAGAGTCGCGGTCGGGTCGGGCTTCCGGGGCTGGTTCGGGTCGAATCCGCGCGCTTCGACAAAATCGATCGACGGCAACGCGCCGCGGAGCACCGTCTCGACGAGTTCATCGGCCTTGTTCGTCACAACCGCGAGCGGGATGTTCATCGCGCGCAACCCGCGCAGGATCTCGAGGATCCCGCGATACGGCACGGTCTTCTCCACGGGTTTACGTGCGTACTCGGCGAGCAGCTCACTGCGCATCGTCTCACGCTCGCGCGCCGACACGCCCGTTGGCGCGGCGCGCCGGATCAGTTCGGGCATGCCCCACCCCAGCATCGCACGAAACGTCTCGCTGTGATGCGTTGGATAACCTCTATTCTGCAGGACGGTGTTCATCGCGACCGCGATATCTGGTAGAGTGTCGAGCAATGTACCGTCAAGGTCAAAAACCACTGCCTGAAATTGCATGCGCCAAGGATAGCCGGGACATTTCGTTCGGTCAAGAACGGTTTTTCACGCACCGAGGACCGCTCGCATGAGTCGCCGCGAAAGGAGTCGCACCGCGCGCGGACGCGACGCCTTCAACGCGTACTACACCGAGCTGTACGGCGACGACTGGGCTGCGATCACGCGAGCGTTCGCGGCCGAGCCGATCTACGAGAGCCTCACCGACGGTCTTCTTAAACCGTACCATCTAGACGTGTCGTCCGCCGCCGCGGCACGGTGCGTTCCATTACCCGCCGGCGCGCGGGTTCTTGATCTCTGCGCCGCGCCCGGGGGCAAATGTCTCGTGCTCGCGACTCGGATCGACGTCGACGGAAGTATCGTCGCGAACGAGTACTCGGCCGGACGGCGCGCTCGGCTTCATCGTGTGCTCGACGAACACCTGCCCAAAGAGCTGCGCGAACGGATCAGAATCTCCGCGCACGACGGCCGCAAGTGGGGATTGTTCGAGAAGGACGCCTACGATGTCGTCGTCGCGGATGTACCGTGTTCGTCCGAACGCCATGTCTACAACTCGGAGAAGCACCTCGCCGAGTGGTCGCCGAATCGCCCGATTACTCTTGCCAGGCAGGCAGGCGCGTTCCTGGCCGCCGCACTCGACGCGTGTAAACCCGGCGGCCACGTCCTGTACTGCACGTGCGCATTATCGACCGATGAGAACGACGGAGTAATCGAGCGTGCCGCTCGCCGCCGCGTTTTTGTACCGCTCCCGCCGGGTATCCTCGCCGGCCGATCGACGAAGTACGGCGAACTCGTGCGACCGGATTTGTCCGGCGGTGCCGGACCGTTGTTCATCGCTCTGCTTAAAAAACCGACACCGTCCGAAGCTTGACGGCTTGCACATCATTTCATAATCGGTACTATGGCCGGTGATGCTTGACCTCTCTACACTGAACACCGAACAACGGAAAGCCGTCGAGTTGATCGACGGCCCTGTATCGATAATCGCGGGCGCCGGAAGCGGTAAAACTCGTGTCATAACGTGCAGGATCGCGCACATGCTCGACCGGGGAATCCCGGAGAGCGCGATCCTCGCGCTCACTTTCACGAACAAAGCCGCGAGAGAGATGGCGCACCGCGCGGCCGAGATTACAGGCCGGAAACTCACGCGGCTGACGATCTCGACGTTTCACGCTTTCGGCGTGAAGATCCTTCGCGAGCACATCGAACGGCTAGGTTTCCGTCCGAACTTCAGCATTTACGACACGGGAGACCAGCTCGCGCTCGTGAAAGAGGCCGCGCGTGAGTCGAAGTACTCGCTCGACGGGGTGGAGCTCCGCGGCCTTGGCACGCTCTTCTCGAACATCAAGACCGGGAGAACCGACTGGACACGCGAAGACGCCGCGTTCAAACCGCTTTTCCACGAGTACTGCACGGGTTTGAGGCTGTACAACGCGGTCGATTTCGACGACTTGATCATGCTCCCGATCGCGCTGTTCCGCGATTTTCCCGACGTTCTCGAACAGTACCGCGCGCGCTATCGATACATCATGGTCGACGAGTTTCAGGACACTTCGACCAATCAGTACGCGGTTATGAAGAACCTCGCCGAGACAAACAAGAACGTTTGTGTCGTCGGCGACGATGATCAATCGATATACTCGTGGCGTGGGGCCGATTTCCGAAATCTGCTGCAGTTCGAGACCGACTTTCCCGAGCGCCTCGAGGTCAAGCTGGAGCGGAACTATCGCTCGACCGACACGATTCTCGCCGCGGCGAACGGGGTGATCGCGCACAACACAAACCGCAAAGACAAGGCGCTCTGGACTCACACGACCGGAGGCCGACCGATACAACTGTACCATCCCGAGGACGAGGCGCACGAGGCCGCGTTCATCGCGCAGACTATCAAGTCGTTGGCGCTCGAGGAGAACCTCAAGTACCACGACGTCGGCGTATTGATCCGGACGAACGGACTGTCACGATCGATCGAGGAGAACTTCCTCGCCGAGCGCATTCCGTACCGGATGGCCGGGGGTGAAAGTTTTTTTCAGCGGCAAGAAGTCAAGGACATGATCTCGTACCTCCGGGTCATCGCAAACCACGACGACGACGTCGCGTTGATGCGCGTCTTGAACACGCCGCGGCGCGGAATCGGTCGGAAGGCGCTCGAGACCGCGACTACGATCGCGAGAGAGAGAAACTGCACATTGTACTCGGCGATCACGATGATCTGCACCGCGAGCGACTCTCCGGTTTCCGACCGCATGAAAAGCGACTTCGCGTCGTTCGTGGAACTGATCGAGAAGTATCGCCCTTTGGTCTTGAGCGGACGAAAAATGGCCGACGGACTGCGCGCGTTGGTCGACGAGATCGATTACTGGGCACACCTCGTCGCGGACAATCCAAAAAACGACAAGGCTCCGAAATGGAAGTTCCGGAACGTTCAGTTTTTCGCCGAGTCGCTCGAGAATTTCGCGCGCGATCCCGATGCAATCGATCCGACGCTGTTCGACTACCTCAACCGGATCACGCTGCAGACGCGCGACGACGACGATCAAAACGACACGAACGGCAAAGTCAACCTCATGACGATCCACGCGGCGAAAGGACTCGAGTTCGACGTCGTGTTTCTCGCCGGTGTGGAGGACGGGATCGTCCCTCACGCGCGCGCGCTCGAAGAGGCTCCCGAAAACGTCGAGGAAGAGCGCCGGCTATTCTACGTCGCGCTGACACGCGCGAAGCAGAAGCTGTTCATCTCGTCGTGCCGCCGCCGCAACGTCATGCGCGAAACGATCGAGTGTACTCCGTCACCCTTCCTCGAGGAGATACCCGCCGATCTCATAACGTACCACGAGGGCGAAACGACGATCGATCCGGTCGTCTCGACCGATTACTTCTCGCTCGTGCGGAACAGACTCGCCGCGGGGAACGCGGGCTGACCGGCACGGATCGCATACACGATCGTGTCCGTAGTATATTTGCGGTACGATGAGGTTTTTGATTCGAGGTAGGGTTTCGATCGGTTCGTTCGTGGTGGTCCTGGTGATCGCCACGATCGTCGGGATAACCGCGGCGTGCACACGCGCACCCGAACGGCCGTTCGGGACTCTGCCGGAGACCAGCCCCGCCGTTACGCGCGACGATCTCAAAGCCCACGTCCGTTTTTTCGCGCACCCCGAGTTACGCGGGCGCGAAACCGGATCTCCCGAAATCGCGATAGCAGAACAGTATATCGCCGACGCGTTCGAACGGTACGGCCTCGCGTCGAAAACGAAGTTTGGCTCGTTCTTCCACGCCGTTACGATATACCGCCGGGATTTCGATCCGGATGGGACGTACGTCGAGCTTGAAATCGACGGACAATCGGTTCGCGGCGTTTTGGGTCGCGACTTTCGGCCGTTCTTTTTTTCGGACACGGGAACCACGAGCGGGACACCCGTATTTGCGGGATACGGAATCGTAGCAGACGAGCACGATTGGGATGATTATGCGTCGGTCGATGTCGAAAACAGAATCGTCGTTATGCTGCGGTACGAACCCGGCGCCCAAGACCCGAATCGTGGATTCGCGGGAACAGAGCTTTCGGCGCATTCTCGCTTCCTCACAAAGGCGCAAACGGCGGTCGAGCACGGCGCAAACGGCATGATGCTTTTCACGGGTGCACTCGACTCCGACAATCC
>PXBQ01000040.1 GCA_003566875.1 Spirochaetaceae bacterium
AAAGCGAGCAAGATGCTCGGCTGGACCGCCGGAGTGTACCTCGCGTGCGACCCGGCCGTATCGGAAAAAACCGGGAGTGCCGTCGCTACAGAACGGTCTTCAGAGCGTTGATCAGCCGGTCGACGTTTTCGCGGCGCGCGGTGTGGCCCATGAGGCCGACTCGCCAGATCTTGCCGGCAAGCGGCCCGAGGCCGGCGCCGATCTCGATGCGGTGCTCGCCGAGCAGCCGTGACCGGATTTTGGCTTCATCGACCCCGTCGGGGCAGTTCACCGCGTTCAACATCGGCAACCTCGACTCGGGCGCGACGAGAAGCGTAAGGCCGATCTTCTCGAGCTCCGACACGAGGTACGCGTGCGCATCGGAATGCCGCGTGAACGACTCCTCGAGGCCCTCGTCAAGCAGATCGTACAGCGCCTGGTACAACGCGTACACCATGTTGATCGGTGCGGTGTGATGGTACGCGCGTTTCGAGCCTTCCCAGTAGTTCATGATCAGCGACAGGTCGAGGTACCAGTTCGGCACTTTCGCGGGGCGTGATTTGAGTTTCTCGACCGCACGGCTCGAGAACGATATCGGAGAGAGCCCGGGAGGGCACGAGAGACACTTCTGCGTCCCGCTGTAGATCGCGTCGATGCTCCAGTCGTCCATGCGAACGTCGATTCCACCGAGGCTCGTGACCGCGTCGACGATGTAGAGCGCGCCGTGGTCCTCGACGATCCGACCGATCTCTTCGACCGGATTCCGCACACCGGTGGACGTCTCGGCGTGCACGACCGCGACGATCGCGAACTTCTTCTTGGCGAGTTCCTCGCGCACCGCATCGACGAGCACGGGAGTACCCCACTCAAACTCACGCGCCGTCACGTCGGCGCCGAGCCGGCCGGCGACGTCGACCATCCGGGTACCAAAAACGCCGTTCACGAGAATCAGGACTTTGTCTCCGGGATTCACGAGGTTGACGAAGCACGTCTCCATCCCGGCCGAGCCGGTTCCCGAAACCGGAAGAGTCAACTCGTTCGTAGTCCGGAAGACGCTTTTCAGGTTCTGCTTCGCCGCGTCCATGATCTCGATGAAGTACGGATCGAGGTGTCCGATGGTCGGCCGCGCGAGCGCCGCGTACACCGACTCGGGCACGCACGACGGCCCCGGTCCCATGAGCAATGTTTCCTCGAGCGAATTTAAGTGGTTGATACTGAACTCCTCACGAAGCAATTTCGTTAAGTGAAACCTTTATACCTTAGGTGAAATTATAACGCGGTTTTGCACGTATGTCAAACGCCTATTCAAAGAGCCGGAACTCACGGAGCATTAACCGCGCACTTTTCCGGGTCGAGCGAATCGGTGTAGATCGACGTTACGCCGCGCGACACCAGCCTCCGGTACGTCTCGCACGTGTTCACGGTGTGCGCGTACACGGGAACACCGGCGGCGTGAAGCCGCTCGGCGTGCCCGGCGTCGGCGAGCTCGATCGGCATCGCGACTGCGTAGAGCACGTCGGGGAACTCCGCCTCGATCTCACGGATGCGCGCGAGAACATGCTCTACGTCGCGGTTTCCGGGGTATCGGTAGAGCGTCCAGATGACGTCGGTGAACCCGGTCGCGACGACGCGCTCGAACTCGTCGGGCGAGTAGATCTGAGGTATCACGCGGCGGGAAAAATCCGGGATCGAGTCGGCGATCTTCTCGAGCGCGTCGAGGTTCCTCGTCTTGATATCGGTCACGATCCGCACCGACGGATGGTCTGCGAGAAACGCCCGAAGCATCGGGAGGTCCACCGGCGTAATATCGATCGTCGGCGCCGTGTCGCGGAAGGCGTCGTACGTGAGCGCTCGGTCCGGCAGGAACCCGTACAGCCTCTCGAACACGACGCCCCAGTCGTGAAGCCCGACGAGACGATCGTCGGCCGTCCAGTCGAAGTCGAGTTCGAACACGTCGAAACGATCGACGTTGGACCGCAACGCCTCGATCGAGTTCGTGTACGTCGCGCCGAGATACGCGCCGGCCGCGTGGCCGACCACGGGCAGCCCCGCGGGCTCGTGGATCGCGTACGCGACTCGAACGGCGGCCGCGCGATCGGCGTCCACGCGCCTTTCGTCCGCCGAGTCGGCGGCGGGCTGAGCCTTAATCGAAAACTCTTTGACCGTGACCGACACGGGTTCGTCCGCGACGAGCGAGATCGCGCTCAGGTGCGCCCAGAACCGTGGCAGAGCCGCGTCGGTCAAAAACGAGAACTCGATCGCAAACGATTCACCCGGAGCGAGACGCGGGATCACGGGAGGCGCGAGGTCGAGCGGCTCGTACTCGGCGAGTAACTGAAGAAAAAGCCGACACACCGGAGTCCGGTCTCGGCGCGCGTCGAGGTCGCCGAGCCGAAGCTCGAGCTTCACGGTGACGTGCGACTCGGCGGGTAGCTCGAGGTACTGCGCGGTCGAGAGCACCCGCTCGTCGTCCGGCGCGACCGTGAACGCGTCGTGTTCGAGCAATCTCCAGCGGCTAACGGCACTCGGCGCTTCGACCGGGCCGGTGAGTTCACGCGGGCGCTCGACGCCCGGGATGACGCCGGCACGGTTGAACTTCTCGGTGAGTTCGCGCGAGAGCGCACGGCCTTCGTCACCCGTTATACTCGTTTTCTCGTACGACGATGCGAATAGTGCACCGGTTGACGACGTGAGAACCTCGACGCGCGAACGGCTGATCGGTTGATAGATACGCCCGGACTCTAGCGCTATGAACCGGCCGAAATGCATCGTGCGATCGGCATCGTATCGGCGCAGAATACTCCGACCCGGAAAACGTATTACCTCATCGTCGAACCGCAGGTAGTCGAGGACCGTCCGCGGCACGTCGATCAGCCCGAACACGTTGTCTTGCATCACACCGTGATCACTCTCGGGTGTCAGTACGACCGTGCTCCCCCAGTAACCGCCGAACGGGTGTCCGCCGACACCGTGCGACTCGTCGCTCACGATCACGACGAGAGTGTCTTCGAGCACACCGAGCGCTTCGATCTCGTCGATGAACGCGCCGAGCGCATCGTCGAGATACGCGACCGCGGCAATCTTTGGACTCGAGTAACGCTCGAGATACTCATCGGGCGCGGCGTACGGATGGTGCGTACCGACGGTTAGCAGCGAAAGAAACCACGGGGCCGGTTGATCGCGCAGACTTGCGATGTAATCCGCCGCGTGTTCGAAGAACGCCCGGTCGTCGGGGCCCCACTCGAACTCGACGTATTGATGCGTGAAAAACTCGCGCCCGATCACGGTCTCGAACCCGGCCGCGGGCATGAAACGGTCTTTCGACATGTACGAGAGGTCTGCTCCCTGCAGGAACGCCGTTGTGAAACCGCGCTCGCCGAGCACGGCCGGCAACGCCGCCGGCCGTTCCGAGACAGGAGCCTCGATGTACGGGTAGATCTTTGGAGTCGTGAGTTCGAGGCGCGGATAATCCCCGGTGAGCATCGAGTACAGCCCACGAATCGTCTGCCGGTTATGCGCGACCGAGTGCGCGACGACGAGAGCGCGGTCGGCGATCCGCGTGTACTCGGGCATCGTAACAGGATACTCGACCCCGGTGGCATCCTGGACCTGTTCAAGGTACACCGCGGGAATTCCTTCGAGCACGACCAATAACACGTTTCGCGCACCGTCGGCGCGCGCGTACACGAGCGGCGCGGTTTCGCGTGGGTAGTCCGGGTCCGTGCGGGCCGAGCCGAGATCCGACTCGTTGTGAGGAACGTGCGTCACGAGCGACCGAACGGTTTTCCGGACCGTCCGCGCGACGAGCGCGTCGTGGTGCCAAGAACCTCCGGACGGAACCAATCCGGCAAACGACAGTACCAGAAGAACTGCGAAGACAACTTTGAGCCGAGTAGACAGCCGCAATCGTGGCGCACGAGCCGCCGCGAACGCCGAGGCCACGCAGAGTACGACGAGCGCGGCCGTGAAGATCGGGTACGTGAACTGCGCGGCGCTGCCGCGGAGGAAGTCGCTGTGCAACGCGAACGGCAGATGATGCGCGACGACGATCGTGTCGAGCGCGGTCGTCAACTCGAGATTTCCGACGTAGAAGCCGGCGTATACGATCGCGACGATAAAAGTCGCGACCGGGTGAATGCGTCGCGCCATAATCGCCGCTAAGACGGCAATCGTCCCCGCCGCGGCTTCCTGAACGAGAGCCGAGAGATGGAGCTCTCCGCCGACCACGGTCGCGGCGTGCATCACGCGACCGAAAACGAAGAGCAGCACGAGACCGACTGCGGGCATGAACAAGATCATAAGCCGCCGGGCACCGGTTCGTTCCCCGGCGCCGGTGAATGAACCAGGAAGGTTTTTTCGTTCGGTTTTCATGACGGTCCGCCGATTTTACACGGAGTACCGCGAATAAAAAAGGTATGCGCGGGGAGTCTACTCCGCCCGCGCACCAATCTCGACGATCTCGGCGAGCCTCTCGATGATGTTCAGGTGCTGCGTACACGCGTCTTCGCAACGACCGCACTCGATACACTTCGCCGCCTCGTCGAACGGCACGTGCCAGTGGTACTTCAGCCGACCGATCAACTCGTTCTCACCCCGAAGGATGAGTTGGTTGTACGCGTCCATGAGCTGCGGAATCCGGATCTCTTCCGGACAGCCTTCGAGACAGTACTGACACCCGGTGCAGACTCCCTCGAACGACGCCGAGCCGGCCTCCTTGATCTTCTCGAGCTCCGGCTCGCCGAGGATCGGGAAATTCTCGACCGCGTCGACCGCTTCGTCGATGTGGCTCTTCTCGCCGAAACCGACGAGAGAGACGGTAATCTCCTGGTGCGCGATGAGAAAACGAAGCGCCGCCTGAACGATCGTCTCGTTCTCGTCGGTTCTGATGAACTTGAACATATCCGGATTCTGCGGGATCAAGCCGCCGCCGAGCGGGTTCATCACGACGCACCCGAGGTTTTTCCGCTTGATCGCGTCAAACGCGGCGACGCGGGTCCGGTAGTTGTACGCGGAGTATCCGAACAGCACACCTTCAAAGACCTCCTCGTCGAGGAGTTCTTTGATCTCGTCGCCGATCAAGTGGCTCGAGACGCAGATGTGCCGAATCAGCCCTT
This sequence comes from Spirochaetaceae bacterium, assembly GCA_003566875.1. GTDB lineage: Bacteria > Spirochaetota > Spirochaetia > DSM-27196 > PXBQ01 > PXBQ01. Next base: position 5,094 of record PXBQ01000040.1, read on the forward strand.
CTTCCTTCAGTTTGAGAAAGGCTTCGATCACGCCGTTTTTCTTCCGCTCGCGCCACCCGGAGAGATCGGTAATGCACCACATGTGATAAAAATCGATCGCATCGACGTCGAGCCGTTTCAGTTGCGCCTCGATTTCGCGCCGGACTCCCGACTCGGTCGACTCGAACGTCTTGCTCGAGAGGTAGTACGGCATCTCGCGCCGCCTGAGTTCGCGCAGCCCCTCGCCGATCCTCTCCTCGCTCCGCGTCCCGAAGTACTTCGGCGCGGTGTCGAAGTACGTAATACCGCGCTCGGCCGCGTGCACGACCATCTCGACACACGTCTCGACGTTGTCGATATCGCCGAATCGCATCGCACCAAATCCAATCGTAGACACTTCCTTCCCGGTTCGCCCGTACGGTCGATAAATCATGAGTCTCTCCCTGCTGGTTGTTAGGTTTTCTTTAAGATATGCGCAGAGTAGCACATATCGCCGATCGTGTCTCGCGGGACTGTCGATCACGAAATGACAACAGAGTCCCAAACGCGGCAATTTCTTACAATACGGGTCTTGTTTTGTATGGTACGATTTTCGCGATAGGAGGCCACATGAAATACTCGAAATTGGCGATCGATGATCCGCGAAAGCTGATCTTTGGGCACGCACCCTACCCGGTCACCGCACGGCACGGACTTACGATCGGCGCGGGCACGGTGTACCCGGAACTCAACTTCACACTCGCCGAGACTTCGGTCAACCGCGCGAACCTGCCGGGTATCGTCGATCAGTACCGGTCGGTTTCGGCCGCGGTGCTCGAGCGTTCGGCCGCGCTCGGCCTGGAGGGCGTCGTGATCGAGTTCGAGACGCTGCTCGAGATGACGCTCGAACCGGATATCGGCGTCGAGATCACGAAGGTTCTCTCCGACGCGTGCGAGACCGCGTACACGAAGTACGGTCTCGCGGCCGAGCTGCGGCTGACGCCGAACGATACGCGTGACTACGAGACGCCTCCGCGGATGCGCACGAGTCCGTACATCGACACGATGATGCAGCTCTTCGAACAGGGCGCACGCGCCGGAGGAAACCTGCTCTCGATCGAGAGCACCGGCGGCAAAGAGATCCACGACGACGCAGTGCTCACGTGCGACGTGAAGGCCGCGGCGTTCGCGCTCCTGGTGCTCGGCGTGCGCGACATGAAGTTTCTGTGGTCTCGCATCGTCGATATCGCCGCGGCGACCGGCCGGATCGCGGGCGGCGACACCGCGTGTGGCTTCGCGAATACGTCGATGGTGCTTGCCGAGAAGAACTACATCCCGCGCGTGTTTGCCGCGGTCGACCGCGTGCTCTCGATCGTGCGGACGCTCGTCGCGTACGAACAAGGCGCGGTCGGTCCGGACAAGGACTGCGGGTACGAGGGTCCGTTCATCAAGGCGATCACCGGTATCCCGATCTCGATGGAAGGCAAGACCGCGGCGTGCGCGCACTTGAGCCAGGTCGGGAACATCCCCGCCGCCGCGTGCGACCTCTGGAGCAACGAGTCGGTGCAGAACGTGATGTTGCTCGGCGCGATCGCGCCGGTCGTGTCGCTCGAACAGCTCGCGTACGACGCGCGCCTCATGAACGCGGCGACAATCGCGGGAACCGCGGGCGTGTTGCAGGACCTCTTCGTCGCGTCCGACGCGCCGCGCGACCCGCAGGCGTTCATCCTCGCGCCGGAGAACGTGATCGAGATCTCGCGCGCGATCGTCTCGGCCGATACGCACCTCGAGGCCGGGCTGCGCGGCGCGAAAAAGGCGCTCGAGCTCATGGAGAACGCGGTCGGATCGGGCCGACTCGCAATCGGCGACCGCGAGCGCGAATGGATCCCGCGCATCCGCGAGGAACTCGAGTCGATCCCGACGCAGGAAGAACAGTTCGTCGCGATGATGGAGCCTCTGCTCGAACCGGGCAAGACGATTTTGTCGGAGTACGGGTTGTAAACGACCGACGGTTTGCTGCCGGCCCCTGTCAAACGCTCCGATCTTCCGGTATACTGCGCGGCGTGCAGTTATCACGTTTCGGCGAAAAGTTTACCGCCAAGAGCGGAATCCTCGAGTTGATGGACGATCTCGGAAAGGCGATGGCCGGGTCCGAGAAGAAGTATATGCTCGGCGGTGGGAACCCCGCGCACATCCCCGAGATGAACGCGGTGTGGCGACGGAGGATGGATGAGATTCTCGCGAACGGCGACGAGTTCGAACGCATGGTCGCAAACTACGACACGCCGCAGGGCAAGGCGAGTTTCGTCGTCGCGCTCGCGGCGCTTTTCCGGGCCGAGTTCGGATGGGACGTCGGGCCGGAGAACATCGCGATCACGAACGGCAGCCAGACCGGCTTTTTCCTGCTGCTGAACCTTCTCGCAGGGGAGTCGGCCGTCGGCCGCCGGAAAATCGTGTTTCCGCTCCTGCCCGAGTACATCGGGTACGCCGATCAGGGACTCGATTCGCGCGATTTCGTGGCGCTCAAACCGCGTATCGAGCAGATCGATACGCACACGCACAAGTATCACATCGCGTTCGATACCCTTGACAAACTACTCGCGACCGACCCGGCGATCGGCGCGATCTGCGTCTCCCGGCCGACGAACCCGTCGGGGAACGTGCTGACCGACGCCGAGCTCGCGCGCCTCGACGCGACCGCACGCGCGGCGGGTATTCCGCTGATCGTCGACAACGCGTACGGAACGCCGTTCCCGGACATTATCTTCTCGGACGTCACGCCGATCTTCAACGACAATACGGTCGTGAGCATGAGCCTCTCGAAGATCGGCCTTCCGGGCACGCGCACGGGAATCATTGTCGCGCCGGAGCCGATCGCCCGCGCGGTCTCGGCCGCGAACGCGATCGTGAGCCTCGCAAACGGGAGCATCGGCCAGGTCATGGTCGAGCCGCTGCTCAGAAGCGGCGAGCTCCTGCGCTTGAGCCGCGACGTTGTCAGGCCGTTCTACCTCGAGCGATCGATACGAGCACAGGATGTCGTTCGGACCTCGTTCGGCGACGACATCCCGTACTCGCTGCACCGGTGCGAAGGTTCGCTCTTTCTCTGGCTCTGGTTCAAAGAACTCCCTATCACGACGAAACAGCTGTACGAACGGCTCAAAGACCAAAACGTCATCGTCGTGCCGGGTGAGTACTTCTTCTTCGGCACCGACGAGAGCTGGGAGCACCGCGATCGGTGCATCCGTTTGAACTACGCGCACGATCCCGCCGACGTCGGACGCGGGATCGAGATAATCGCCCACGAGGTGCGGAAGGTTTACTCGTCGGACGGCTCGGGCGATACATAGGTCGATAGAATGAAACACGGGCGAGTTCACCGGGGAGGTTTGAAGTGATGTGGGTAGCAATTACTGGGGTCGCACTTATCGGGTGGGCGACCACGGCCGTGATTCTCGGAATCCGTCTGCGGCGCGCGGCATCGATCGACTCGGCGCTGGCCGTTGAACTACGCGACCGTGTGCTGCCCGAGTACACGGTCGTCAGGAATGCTGAAATCTCAGCCGAAGAACTACGTGTCCTTTCAAGCGGTTGGAGCGCCGACACCGACGACGCGAGCATGAAACAGTCTCTCTCGCGCATTCTCGAGCAGAATCCCGAGTACTTCGGCGTCTGGGTCGCTTTCGAGCCCGGCGCGCTCCGCGATACGGCAACGTACTTTTCGCTCTACGTGTACCACGCCGAGACGGGAATCGCCGAGATGTCGATTCCCCGCGTCGAACGCGAGAAGTTCTACACGGAGCCGCGTCGAGCCGGAACAAAGGTCCTGATTAATCCGTTCGAGTACCCGGTCGGCGACGAGACGGTCCTGATGACAACGATAGCGGTGCCTATCGTTCGCGCTACCGAAACCGTCGGTGTGTGCGGAGTCGACGTGAGGCTCCGTCGCAGCAACAGTTTTCACCGCGACTTGATCGAAGAATCGAGTCGTTCGCTTTCACGCGGCTCCGCTCCCACCCTCGTCGAGAACGAGCTTCCGCGACACCATCGGCTCTTGCTTCAGGGGATTTCCGCTGCCGCGGCCGAAGTCGAGGCGTTTCGCGAATCGTTGAAGGAACTCCGCGTCGTCGAACAGACGATCGGCGGGCGAATGGCGACGACACGAACGGCGGTGCGGTACATCGGAACCGCGATCGACGAGATGCGCGATTCGGTCGATACACAAACGCACGAGTCCCAAGAGAATAGCTCGGTGATCGAGCAGATCAGCCGCGCGATCGTGTCGCTCGACACCTTGATCCAGGATCAATCGTCGATGGTCGAACAGGCGTCGGCTGCGATCGAAGAGATGGTCGCGAACATCAAGTCGTTGCGGCAAGTTCTGGAGTCGAACTCGGAGCGTTTCACGACTCTCGACGAGCAGTCTCGCATCGGCAGCGCGCGCATGGGTGAGGTCGATACGCTTGTCCGCGAGATCGCGAGCGACTCAACCGGGCTGAACGAGGCAAACCGCGTTCTACAGACGATCTCGGCCCAGACCAATCTACTCGCGATGAACGCGGCGATCGAAGCGGCGCACGCCGGCGATGCGGGACGCGGCTTTGCCGTCGTCGCCGACGAGATCCGAAAACTCGCCGAGAACGCATCGACACAATCAAAGACAATCTCGACAAACCTGACATCAATCGGGAAGAAGATCGAAACGTGCGTCGAGGCGAGCAGCGCATCGCAGCGCGCGGTCGAGCAACTTGTCGGCATCGTAAGCGAGGTCCACGATCGCGAACGCGAGATCAACGCGGCGATGGCCGAACAAGCCGAAGGCAGTGAACAAGTCACGGTCGCTCTTCACCGCATAGTCGGGCTGACGGCCGAGGTCGCCGGCGCGTCGAGCGAGATGGAGCAAGGTCGTTCGCGTATGATGAACTCGATGCTACAGATCACCGAGGCCAACAAACGCATGCTCGAGCGCGTGAACGGTGTCTCCGAACAGAGCGATGAACTCGAGAAGACGGTTGAAGAGGTATCGGGTGCGGCGAACGAAATCTCCCGCGTCTTGTACCGG
>PXBQ01000290.1 GCA_003566875.1 Spirochaetaceae bacterium
ACCTCCTCCGCGAGCGCCTCGTTCGTCTTCTTCAGCTCAGCGGTCCGCTCGGCGACCATCGAGGTGAGCGTCTTGGTCGTCACGCGGTACCCTTTGATTTCCTCCGCGAACGGGATCCAGAAGAGGTAAAGCATGAGGGCGGTAATTGCGACGGTGTTGAGGGCGTTGAGAGCCGTGCCAAATGACTGTACGCTCGACAACGTCGCAGCGGGGATAAACAGAATCGCGATCAACGTGCCGGATACGAGAAATTTTTTCTTCTCAAAGAATCCGTACCGCAGCGCGAGAATCATCGCATAAACGATCAGGACCGCCCCGGAGAGGTCACCGGGGCGGGTTCGTGAAAGGATAAAAACGCCGTTGAGGAAAATCACCGCGACCTGAATCGCTCCGCCGATCTGGTAGCGCATGAAACGTGTAGCGAAAAAAAGTGCGGCGGAGAGAAAGACGCCGAAGGTCGCCGGTTTTAGGAGCGTTTCCAGAAGCGAATACCGTCTGATGATCAATGAGTCAATCACGTTAACCGACAAAAAGATCAAACCTGCGAACGCGATTGCCGAAGCAACGCTCCTGAGGAGTTTTTTTCGTGCGATGGGCGGCGAGTTCTCGAGTTTCAATCGTTGTTCCAATACTGCTCGGTTGATCCGTCCGCGTCGAGGATTTCGTCCATTTCGGGGCATTCGGTTGCGACGATCGTTTTGTGTAGGCGGGCGCTTTCGGTTTCGAAGTCGAACGCGCCCGATGCGACCGGGTTGTGTTTGCCCGCGGCGATTGTGAACCGGGCCGCGTTGCGTGTATATTTGTCGATATGATTCCCTCCCGCGAGTATCGCACGTCAAAAAGCTTCCCTTGGGTAAATATCGGCCTCGTGGTGGCGAATCTGATCGTTTTCCTCTACATTCGGTTCGGCCTCGAAACCGCCGGAGGCGGGTACGCGGTATTTCGGTACTCGTTTACCTCCGAATTGTTCTTTCTCGAGTTCGCGCGGAATTGGTTCACGCCGGTTACCGCGATTTTTCTGCACACCGGCTGGTTTCCTTTCCTCGCGAACACGTTGTTTCTGCTGGTACTTGGCGATAACGTCGAAGACGCGTTGGGACACGTGAAATACTTGGTGTTTTTCCTCGTCGCCGGCGTCTTCGTCAACTTCGCGAGCGCTTTTTTCGCCGCGGTCGTCGGGGTACCGATAAGCGGTTCATCGGGCGCCATCTCGGCGGTAATCGCCGCGTACATGGTTCTGTATCCGCTCCAAAAAGCGGTGACGTTTGTGCCGATTTCTTTTTTTCTGGTGCCGATCCGCTCTCCCGCGTTCGTACTTCTCGGGGTCTGGGCAGTCGTCCAGACCGTGCAGTTGACTCCCGGTGTCGCGTCGGGCGTTGTCTCGAGCGTCGGTTACGTCGCACACGCGGTCGCTCTCGTGTTCGGTGCGCTTTTTGCGCTCTCCGGCCGCGCTCGGTACGTCAAGAAGTTTCGCTACTACCGACAGGCATTGACGCGGCCGCGTCCGCAGCGGGTCACGCGAGCGCCCGGCGGATGAACGCCGCGCAACCCTCCGCTCCTTCGCGGTAGTACGCCTCGTGGGGATACATCACGATGTGTTTCAGGTGCATCTTGAGGTTGTACACGTTCATCCGAAGCTCAAAACCTTCGTCGAGCGGATGAACCGACGCGTACTGTGCCAGTGACTCGGCGTCGAGCAGGCCAAACATTGCCATGAACGATAACTCGCGCGCGTAGTCGGCCCAGTACCCGGGAATATCGATGTATCCGGTTACCTCCGCGGAACCGTTTTTGGGCGAAACCATCACGTTTCCGGACCATATATCGTAATGCGTGAGCGTCGATACCTCTACGGTCTCGAGAATTTCAGGAAACCGTTCGCGCAGTTCGTAGACCGATTTCAGAAGCGGTTTTCCGACGTGCCCCGATTTTTCGACCTCGGACATTGCCCGATCGAACCGAGCAAGCCAGAACGACGCCCAGTCGTGGTTGTCCGGCTCTTCGACGCCGCCGAACGTCGATCCTTTCAGTCTGTGCAGATCGATAACGTGCCGGATGATCTGGTCGAGGACGTCGCGTCGTCCGCGCTCGGACATTCGGCCGAACGCGTGATGCAGCACGACACCGTCGACTCGTTTCATCACGAGAACGGTTCCCGGTATCGGGTCTTCCGATGTGTCGACCGCGTAAGGCGTGGGAACCGGCATCCGCGTCTTTTCCGCGAACGCCGAGAGGACGTGAAACTCGCGCTTGATGCCGGGATTACTCGGCTCGGGGTTGATCTTGAGAACGATATCCGGGCCACCATCGACTGCGACGCCGATCACGCGGTTCCAGCAACCGCCCGTCAGCGTCTTGAATTCTCGGACATCCACGTCGTGTTCGAGAGCGCGCGCGACGACTTTCCCGATCGACTCCTCGGTGATGAACGGGTCGATTTTCTCGTTGAGTACCGATTCCATTACGTTCATACGATCAGCTTACCAGAAATCACGAAGGACTTCACGTCCTCGGCTTACTCGGCTTTCGGGAACATCCAGCTCAAGGCCGCCTGGATCCACCGGTCCCAAAAGCCCCACGAGTGGTCGCCGTCGTCCTCGTGGAACTCGATCGGCAACGCGAGTTTCTTGGCGTGCGCAAGAAACGCCTGATTCTCGTCGTACAGGAAGTCGTTTGTCCCGCAGTACTGGAACAGCCGCGGCGGTGAGCCGGTTGCCGCTGCGTCCGCGGCGAGGCTCATGAGGTCGTTTGTGCTGCCCGCAAGACGCGTCGGATCTCCGAAGATCATCTCCCAGAAAGCGTCATCGTGGCGATCGGACGTGGTGACCGTGTGCGCCATGTCGAGCGCGCCCGACAGACTCGCCGCCGCGGCAAATTTATCCGGATGCGTGAGCGCGAGCTTGAACGCCCCGTACCCGCCCATCGAAAGTCCCGCGACGTACGTGTCTTCGCGGCGGTGCGATACGCGAAAGAACGAGCCGACGATTTTCGGGAGTTCCTCCGACACGAACGTCCAGTACTGCGCACCGTACGCGGTATCGGTGTAGAAGCTCCTGTCCGCGGCGGGCATGACCACCGCGATTCCGTACTGCGCTGCGTACCGCTCGATCGACGTGCGGCGGACCCAGATCGTGTGGTCGTCGGAAAGTCCGTGCAGCAGGTACAGCGTCGGGAAGCCGTGTCTGGAGCGCGTCGCGGCCCCTTCAAGCCCGATCTGTTTGTTCGTCTCCTGCGGCAGGATCACGTTCATCGAGCACGACAGACCAAGAATATCCGAGAAAAAGTTGCACGAGAGTAACGCCATTTATTGCTCCTCATCGAGAGTGTACCGACGTTCCGGCTTGCACGCAATTCGCCGATACGCGGATTCGGGCGCAAAAATGAAAACTCGGAAAATCTATTTGACAAATCGTTCAAGCCGTGGTATCGTGGTTTTAGTTTCATGAAAGCAGTTTCATAAACCTCCTGTTGGATAGAACAGGTTGAACAGAGAAAAGGGCGGGTTTCGATGGCGTCTTTGGGCAAGGCGACGATTTACAGTGTCGCTACGGCGGCGGGTGTGAGTGCGGCGACGGTGTCGCGGTATCTCAATACGCCCGACAAAGTGAAGCCCGAGACGCGCGAGCGCATTCGTGCCGCGATGGAGGAGCTTCAGTTCACTCCCGACGCGTACGCGCGTGAACGCGCCCGCAAGGAGTACGCGCGGATCGGCGTCGTGACGCCACACTTCCCGGCGCCGTCTTTTGTCCAGAGGGTCAAAGGCGTCGCGAAGGCGCTCGAGGGGACAGCTCACGAGCTGATCATCTACACGGTCGACACGCCCGAGAATCTCGAGCACTACATCTCGGTCCTGCCCGCAACCGGCCGGGTCGACGGGTTAATTCTCATGTCGCTGCACCTCTCGGATCGTCAGATCGAGAGCCTGCACCGACGCAGCCTCGAGGTCGTGTGCGTCGAGTTCGAAAACCGCGGTTTCCCGGCTGTCACCGTCGACACGGTCGAAGGTGGGCGACTCGCTGCGCGTCACCTGGCCGCGACATCCGACGGCCCGTTTGCGTACATCGGCGAGACACCGCCCGCCGGGGTTGCCGACTGGCCGTTTCTTCGGCGAATGGCGGGGTACCGTAGCGAGCTCGAAGTACTGGGGTACGCGCTCGCCGACGAACACGTGTCCACCGGAGCGTACAGCATGGACGAGGGGTACCGCATGACCGCGGAGCTGCTGCAGAAGCCCAACAGACCGCGTTCGCTCTTCGCGGGCTCGGATCTGCACGCGATCGGCGCGCTCAAGGCGGCCGCCGCCGCGAGCGTCGCGGTTCCGGAGCAGCTCGCGATCGTCGGATTCGACGACATCGACGTTGCGTCGTTTATGGAAATTACGACGATACACCAGTCGCTCGAGGAGTCGGGCCGCGTCGCGGTCGAACTCCTGCTCGCGGGGCTTGCCGAACCCGGCAGACCGATACGGAGCGTTCAGTTGCCGGTGGCGCTGATCGAGCGGAACACAACAAGACCGAGGAGGTGAGCTGGAGAACTACCGGAATCAACCGCAGGATGTCTTCGCCGTTACCGGCGGAGACCGACACAAACACACTTAACTCTAAAAAGGGGGAGAAAGTGAAACAGATTCATGGCAAGCGTATCGTTTCAGCGATCGCAGTGGTTTTCTTTCTGGCGTTCGTCGCGCCGATAATTCTGGCCGGCGGGAAGAAGGAGGCCGAACCGAGCAGAGTCGTCGAGGTCTTCGGCGCATTCGTCGACGAAGAGGCCCGCCGGTTCGAAGAGGCGATTCAGCCATTTATCGACCGGACCGGGATCGAGATACAGTACCAGGGCTCGCCCGATTTTGAGACGTTGATCTTCGTACGCGCGGAAGGCGGGAATCCCCCCAACATCACGGCGCTCCCGCAGCCGGGTCTCATGAAGAATCTCGCCGGTGGCGGCCACCTAACGCCGCTCTGGCCGGAAGCGCTCGCCGAGATCGACCGGAACTACGCACCGGTCTGGAAGGATCTTGGTTCGTTTGAGGGAACCCCGTACGGGATTTTCCACCGCGTGAACGCGAAGAGCCTCGTGTGGTATCCGCGCAAAGCGTGGGAAGCGCAGGGGTACGAACCCCCGGAGACGTGGGACGAGATGTTCGCTCTCATGGATGAAATGGTCGCGAACGGGCACACCCCGTGGGCCGCGGGCATGGAGTCAGGAGGAGCGACCGGGTGGTACGGTACCGACTGGATCGAGGACATCGTGCTGCGAACGGCAGGCCCTGATGTGTACGACCGGTGGGTCGAGAACGAGGTGCCGTTCACCGATCCGCGTATCCGCGAAGCGTTCGAAATCCTCGGCGAGATCTGGCTGAACCCGGACTACGTGTACGGCGGAACGCAGTCGCTTTTGACGACTTCGATTCCCGATGCGCCGCTTCCAATGTTCCAGGATCCGCCACGCGCGTGGATGCACCGCCAAGGTAACTTCGTGACCGGGTTTTTCCCGGACCGAATTCAAGACAATCTCGACGAAGAGGTCGGCGTTTTCGCGTTACCGTCGATCAACCCCGAGTGGGGCACGCCGATGATGGGTGGCGGCGATCAGTTTGTGATGTTCAACCAAGGCGATACGCCTGAAGCCCGCAGCTTCATGGAGTTCCTCGCGACGTGGGAGTCGGGCGAAGCGTGGGCACGCTCGGGTGGCGCGTTGTTCCCTTACGTGAATCAGGACCTCTCGGCGTACTCGTCGGAGCTCGAACGGCTCACCGCTCAGGCTCTCGTCGAGGCGGAGGTCTTCCGGTTTGACGCGTCCGACTTGATGCCGGCCGCGGTCGGCGCCGGCACGTTCTGGGCCGGTATGGTCGATTTTGTCGGCGGTCAGGATCTCGACACCGTGTTGCGTCAAATTGAATCGGGTTGGGAACAGTAACCCGAACGAACGCTGAGTTTTTCAGGTGGCCGGTTCGCCGGCCACCATTTACAGGGAGGTACGTATGAAGGGTGATTCCTCCGCCCGTAAAGGCTCGACGTTCCTGAGTGTTCCGGTCGTGGCGATTGGGCGTATAGCCGCGTCTGTGTTCGTTCCGATCGTCGCTTTTGTCGTGCTATGGGCTGGGTTTATTTTTCTCCGCGACAGCGAAGCGTCGCGGGGCGTTATCGGGATCGTTGCGGTCGTTTGGGGAGTAGGGGGTGTCATCGGGCTTTTCGTGATCGCCAACTGGCTCGTCGAGAAGCTACCCGTGTTATGGCGAACGCGCATTCAGCCTTTTGTCTTTGTGGGACCGGCTCTCGTGATCCTGGGCTGGTACCTTTTTCTCCCGACCGTGCGGACGCTCTACTTGAGTTTCTTCGACGCTCGCGGGCAAGAGTTCGTCGGTCTCGCGAACTATATCTACGCGTTCACGAACAGCGCGATGATCGAGTCGTTCGTGAACAATCTGCAGTGGATCGTGATCGGTACCGGCGGCAGCGTCGGCTTTGGGTTGTTGATCGCGCTGCTCGCGGACAGGTCGCGGTACGAACGGGTCTTCAAAGCGATTATCTTCATGCCGATGGCGATCTCGTTCGTCGGCGCGGGCGTGATCTGGAGGTTTGTGTACGCGTTTCGGCCCGCCGGTGAGGCTCAGATCGGTATCCTTAACGCTGTCACGACGGCGCTCGGCGCGTCGCCGCAGGCGTGGCTGACCATTCGCCCGTGGAACACTTTCTTCCTCATCGTCATTTTGATCTGGTTGCAGACCGGCTACGCGATGGTGTTGATCTCCTCCGCGATCAAAGGCGTCCCGAGTCAGCTGATTGAGGCCGGGCGTATCGACGGCGCGAGCGAGTTCCGGGTGATCCGGAGCATCGTGATACCGCACATCATGAGCACGATAGTGACGGTAGCGACGACGATTTTGATCCTCTCGCTCAAGATTTTCGATATCGTGTTCACGATGACAAACGGTCTGTACGGGACCGAAGTGATGGCGAGCCTGCAGTACAAGCAGATGTTCCGCTTCTTCCACTACGGCCGCGGATCGTCTATCGCAATCGTGCTTCTCATCGCGGTCATCCCGGTCATGTGGTACAACCTGAAGCGATTTACCGAACGGGAGGCGTTCTGATGCCCGCCGAGACAAAAAAAGCCAAAAAGCTGTACGAAGCGGTGTTCGTGAACTCGCTTCTGATTCTGATCACTATAGCGTGGATCATGCCGGCGCTCGGGTTGTTCGTGACGTCGTTCCGACCGCGCGACGACATTTTCGCGTCAGGCTGGTGGACCGCCGGATCGCAGATAGAGCGTTTCACGCTCGACAACTACCGTCAGGTTCTCGGTGGGCGTGACTTCACGTTTGTCGGCGCCGACGGTGAGACCGTCCGTGCGAGCGGTGACAACCTGTCGCGCGCGTTCCAAAACAGCCTCACGGTCACGATCCCGGCCGTCATCATCCCGATTTTCATCGCCGCCGCGGCGGCGTACGGCTTCGCGTGGTTGAACTTCGCGGGACGGAAAATCTTCTTCACGATCGTCGTCGCGCTTCTCGTCGTGCCGCTTCAGATCGCGCTGATTCCGATCCTCCAGGACTATCAGGCGCTGGGGTTGACCGGGACGTACCTGGCGATCTGGCTTGCGCACACGGGGTTTGGACTGCCTCTCGCGACGTATCTGCTGTACAACTACATCAGTACGATACCGAAGGACATCCTGGAGTCGGCGTTTCTCGACGGCGCGGGGCGTTTCACCGTCTTCATCCGGTTGATCCTTCCTCTTTCGGTCCCCGCGCTCGCGGCGTTCGCGATCTTCCAGTTCCTCTGGGTCTGGAACGATCTCTTGATCGCGCTCGTGTTCCTCGGCGCAAACGCCGACGTCGCGGTGCTCACGCAACGACTCCAGAGCATGGTCGGCTCGCGCGGCCAGGACTGGCACCTTCTGACGTCGGGAGCGTTCGTCTCGATGGTCATCCCGCTGATCGTGTTCTTCGCGCTCCAGCGGTTCTTCATCCGGGGCCTCATGTCGGGCTCGGTGAAGGGGTGACGCTTCGGCGGTTCTCATTTTTCCTTGAAAGTGAGAACTGCTTGAACTGCTATTGATGCTTGCACGATATCGAGGAGTGTGATATGATCCGTTCCGTTATGGAAACACGCATGTACACCTTCAGAAAATCCGGACCGGCCCTTGCGACGGGAGAGGTGTGCCCGCGTGGTAAAACGTAACTGAAAACAGAGTTACGACTTTAGCCGCAGGCCCACCGGAGGGTTTGCGGCTTTTTTTTGGCGCGGACGCGTGTTCGTCCGCCCAGAAACGCGCAGTCAGCTGCGTGAAAAGAGCCGCGTGGAGTGTACTCCACCGGCTCTTTTTTTTTGTGCGCCCGGCAGGGCGCACCGAGTAGGAGGTGCCCGATGTTTATCGGAGCGATTATCGTTGTTGCCGGCACGAACGACTCGAAACACACCGATCGTTCGCGCGGCAGTGACAGAAAAGACGACAGGAGTCACGATCCGCGCGGCGGCCGTTCCGACGGTACCGCAGCGCGTCCCGTGGACTATCACAAGCGCGAAGAGAAGGCAGGTGAGAAATGAGTATCGAGCTACACGGCGTGACAAAGAGGTACGGTGCTACCGTGATCCTGAACGACGTTACTCTCAAGATTCACGAACGGGAGAAGGTCGGGGTGGTCGGGGTTAACGGCTCCGGCAAGACGACGCTCGCGCGCATCGTCGCGGGGCTCGACCCCGAGTTTGACGGGATCTGCCGACACGGCCCGGGAATCCGCGTCGCGTACGTTCCGCAACACCTCGACGCGGCGCCCGACACGACGTGCCTCGCGTACATCATGGATGAAGTATCACGGCTGTACGACTCGGTGACCGCGTGCGAGGCGGAACTCTCGGGCCTCGACTCGTCGGACGCGGCGGCCGTCGACGCGGCGCTCCGGCGGTACCAGGCTGCGCGCGACGCGTACGACGCGGCCGGTGGCGACGAAGCCGAGGCGCGCGCGGTCGCAGCGCTCGACGCGGTCGGGCTTCCGGGGCGTGCCGTGTCGCCGGTCGGCGAGTTGTCGGGAGGCGAGCAGAACATACTCTCGCTCGCGAAGGCCGTCGCGCAGGAGCCCGACGTTCTGATCCTCGACGAACCCGGCAACCATCTCGATTTCGACGGGCTTGATTGGCTCGAGCGATTCCTTGCCGCGTTCTCAGGAACGGTCGTGATCGTGTCGCACAACCGGTACCTGCTCGACCGCGTCACGACCGCGACGATCGAACTCGAGAGGCGCGCGGCGCGCCGCTACGACGGCAACTACTCCGCGTATCGCCTTGCGAAGCTCCGCGCCGCGACCGCTCAACAGGCCGACTACGCCGCCGATACGAAGAAGCTCGAGCGGCTCGAGGCCCTCGTCGCGAAGTTCGCCGAGATCGCGCGCACGCATGCGTCGAAAGAGTGGGGCCGTCGGCTCCGCGCGCGGCGGACGCAGCTCGAGCACGCGCGCGAGGCCGCGACCGAGAAACCCGAACTACCGTCGTCGCCGATCGCCGTGCAGTTCGGCGGCGCGTCGTCGAAGGCGGAGATCGCGATCGAGATTACCGGGTACTCGAAGGCATTCGGCGAGTTGGTACTGTTCGAGAACGCGTCGGTCCGGATCGCGTGCGGTGAGCGCGTCGCGATCGTCGGTGCGAACGGAAGCGGCAAGACGACGCTGCTGCGCGACATCGTCGAGAACGGCGCGTGGGAGAACCCGTTCCTACGCGTCGGGCCGAGTATGCGTATCGGGTACTGCGCGCAACACCAGGATATTTTTCGCGCCGACGCGACGATTCTCGACGAGATGATCCGGTTCGGCGTGAAGAACGCGACCGAGGCGATTCGCGTGCTCGGGCGGTACCTTTTTTCGTACGACGATCTCTCGTCGCGGGTCGGAACGCTCTCGGGAGGAGAGCGCAACAGGCTGCAGTTCGCGGTGTGCGAGC
>PXBQ01000292.1 GCA_003566875.1 Spirochaetaceae bacterium
CGTTCGCTTCGGGCTGACCTTGCCTCACTCATGCCGATTTAAACCACACGCCGGACTGAAACTCTAAAAAAATCGACGTCTTCTCAAGCAGCGGTAAAAACGATGGCGTAGTACCTCCTAAGAGGTAGTCATGGGCGTACCGACTCGAACAGCCGAACTTTTCCTTTTCGCGGTGTACGTAACGTTCTCGGTTCCGATCGTCTACGCCGATATAACGCGTTTCCGCGTACCCGATCGGCTTTCGCTCGGAGGGCTCGCGTGCGCACTGCTCTTTCGGGCCGTCATTATCCCTGCGTCATTGTCGCACGCGGTCGTTGGAACGATGTTGGTGCCGGCGGTTTTCGCGCTCGCCGCAGCGGTGACAAACGGCGGACTTGGGTTCGGCGACGTAAAGCTTGCCGCGTTCTTGGCGGCAGCTCTCGGCCCGGGTCGTGCCGCGACGGCGGTGTTCGCCGCTTCGATCGTGTGTGTCGTGTTCTTCGTCCTCGACACGTGCGCGCGGCGTGAGCGCGCCTCTCGGTTCCTCCCGTTCGCACCGTTCATAACGCTCGGCGCGATCGGAGCGTACGGTGCGGCGTGCGCGGGCTGGATAGCGTGACGGTGCAGCAAGTCCGTACCGTGGTACTCATCGCCGCGCTGGCATTCTCGTCGGTCGGCGCGAAACACGCGACAGGCGCCGACCTTATGTCGCTCGAATTCCGTGATCAACCCGTTCGCGATATCGTTCTGGCACTTGGCGATGTGTTCGATGAGTCGGTCGTTCCCGACGAGACCGTCTCAGGAACGATCTCGATTCGGCTTTCCGGAGGTTCGTTCGTCGACGCAATCGCCCGGGTTGCCGAATCGGCGGGAATGTTCGTCACGATTCGCGACGGCGTGCACCGTGTTTCGCGCGTTCACGTCGAGTCGGTCGGTGCCGCGATTACCGTCCGCGCGAACGCGGCCCCACTCTCGACGGTCGCGGCGATGATCGCGCGCGAAGCTCGTTTCGCGGTCGTCGGAGCCTCGCTGCCGGCCTCGCCGATAACGATCCACATGAGCTCGGTGCCGGCGCAACGCGCGATCGAAATTCTCGTTGCGAGTTCACCGGGGCTGGCCGTTTCCGACTTCGGAGATCACATGCGTGTGACCGAGCAACCGCGGGCAACACGAAGCGGAGCAGTGATCGTCGAGTCCGACGCAACGGGGGTGACCGTGACGTCTGAACGCGTGACGGCCTATGAATTGTTCACCGAAGTCTTCCGGCGCACGGGTCATCCATTCGTGATCGCAAGCACGACAAACCAGTCGATCGGCCCGTTGGTGTTCCACGAGCGCACGCCGCGAACCGTCGTTGATAAACTCGCGAGACACGTCGGTCTCGTCGTTCATGAACACGACGGTACTCTCATTGTCTCCGACCGGTCGGTGACGAACATCCCGACATTCGCCTTCGAGACGTTTTTGCCGGTGCATGTATCGCCGGCCGAATTGCTCGAAGTTCTCGCCGCCGCAGGGCATCGAAACGCCGTACTGCATCCGGCCGGCGGCGCGCTCGTGCTCTTCGGTACCGAGACGTTGCGCGAACTCGTCGGGGGATTTCTCCGGGATATCGACGTCCAAGTCGGGCTACACGAGTTCTACTCGTACAAATCGGTCTGGATCGACGGTTCGGCACTCTGCGCGGCCGTTCCCTCGCGAGATCTCCGCACAAGGCTCAACGTAACCGCCGACGGCAAGACCGTCTTTGGCTGGGTCTCACGTCTCGAAGGCTCGATGCTCACGACGCTCTTCACGCGTCTCGATGTAGCCCCCGATACGCACGTAGTTCGGCTCACGAACATCGACGCCGATCGCTTTTTTGAGCTGCTGCCACGGCACCTCGATCGGCGCGAGTTCTCCCGAACCGCGCAGAGCACAATGCTTGTGTTCACGGGCAGCGCCGAAAAGTACTCCGCCGTCGAGAAATTTGTCTCGATTGTCGACACGGTCACGCATCAGATCCGGTATCACGTTTTGATCCTTCAGTTCCACGGCGGAGACTCGACGACGTTCCTGACCGACGGTGAGGCCGGACCCGCTTCGTACGCGCTTTCGACGGTACCGGCAATCGTCGGAGCGCTTGGGCCGCTGCTCGCGCTCGAGATGGACGTGGTTTCGCTTCTCGGAATTCGGTTTGCCGCTCGGTTGAGCGCCGAACTCGCCCGGAGCACGGCCCGAATCGTCGCAGACACACAGGTTCTCGCTCGCGACGGCGAGACTGTCGAGTTGACCAACACGCAGACGTATCGATACCGCGATCTACGGCTCGATCCGGACACCGGTGCCGCATCGTCCACCGGTGTAACACGAGAGATCGTCTCGGGCATTCAACTTCGCATCCGGGGTGCCGTCACGGGAGCCGGAGAGATCTTGCTCGACATTCACGCCTCGGTCGCAAAGCGCGGCGCGGACGCCGCCGCCGGTAGGACAAACCCGCCGACGACGGCGGAGAACGTCGTGAACACGCGCGTAATCCTCGCTCCCGGAGAACCGGTCAGGATCGCCGGGCTCGTCCACGACGACTCGACCGAACAACACCACGGCGTCCCACTCTTAGCTAGGATCCCGGTTATCGGGAAACTATTTGGAACGCACCGCTCGTCGTTCGAGCGGGTCGAGACGGCGATGTATGTGGTCCCGGTTCTCGAGCGGTCCGGCGCGTCGCGCGACACGTCCGACGATCTCGCGTCGCTGCTCCGTCGAGTAATGCCGGAGGTTTCACCGTGATCGAAACCTCCACGAACGTTCAGTACTCGGCCGAGTTTATCCGGGCAGCCGGGATCGTTTACCTCAAACGCACTCCGTTCGAGGTAATCGTGGGCGCCGCTGAACCGGTACCCGACGACGTCATCGTATCACTCGAGGCGTTCCACGCGGCTCCGGTCGCGGTCGAAGAAATCACGCGCGAGGAGTTGGTCCTGCACCTGAGCGCACGGACGTCGGATGACATCGAGTCACACGCGGCCCCGATCGTATGGCCGTCGCAACAAGGACGCCTCGAAGCGGTAGCCGACGACGAGCCGGTCGTCAACCGCGTCAACAGGTACGTGATCGAAGCGATTCGCGTGGGAGCATCCGACGTCCACATCGAACCGTCCGCCACCGACACGCGCGTTCGCTTCCGAGTCGACGGCGTTCTCGAACCGCACGACGATATCCCGCCGAATATTGCGCGAAGAATCGTAGCGCGGATCAAGGTTCTCGCCGCGCTCGACACGATGGATCGACGTCGTCCACAGGATGGGCGGGTCAAGGTCACGTTGTTCGCGACTCCGTACGACCTGCGCGTATCGGTCATTCCAACGGTTCACGGCGAGTCGGTTTCGATCCGGCTGTGCGATTCGGGTTCGGTCGTGAGATCGATTTCGGAACTCGGCTTTCCCGAGCCGGTTTGCAGTCGTGTACGTAGTCTCGCCCAGGTGGAGTCCGCTCTCGTCGTCCTGTCCGGACCGACCGGAGCGGGAAAGACAACGACGTTGCACGCGATTCTCTCGGCGATCGATCGAACGCGACGCAACGTCGTTTCGATCGAGGATCCCGTCGAGTACACGATACCGGGAGTGACGCATGTGCCGGTCGACGCCTCGCACGACCGGGGTTACCGTGACGTTTTGAAGTGCGTCCTTCGCCACGATCCCGACGTCATCGCGGTCGGCGAGCTGCGGGATAAGGAAGCGGCGGAGCTGGCGGTGCGCGCGGCGATGACGGGGCATACGGTGTTTACGACGCTTCACACCCGCTCGGCTCCGACCGTCGCTGTACGGCTGCGCGAGATCGGCGTGCCGCAGTACGCGGTCACGGCCGCTCTGAGTTCCTCGGTTGCGCAGCGACTCGTCCGCCGTCTCTGCCACGCGTGTCGTGAACCGATGCCCGAGCCGCCAAGACGCGTCGAGACCGCTCTCGGCGGGTTTACGCCGTCGCGCGCGTGGGGCGCGGTCGGATGCACGGCGTGCCGTAACACGGGATTCACGGGACGTACGCCGATAGTCGAGTACGTCGAGTTCGTCGACGGGGTGCCGGCGCCGACGACACCGAGCATGATCGAGTGCGCAAAAGCTGTCGTCGAGGCCGGTGTGTCGTCACCCGAGGAGATCGCGCGATGCCTTTAGAGTACACCGCGCCCCGACGCGTTCGCACCGCGCCATTATCGTTGTTCGCTCTTCTTGTCGGTGAGGGGCTTCCGACCGCCGTCGCCCTCGAGCGTACCGCAGAATCGACGTCGGGAACATGCCGACTCGCATTTCTGGCCGCCGCCCGCGCGATCGCCGCAGGTGGTGACCCTGCCGAGGCGTTCGTCGCTCTTGGTGTCGGGCGCGCGTACGCCTCGATGTTCGCCTCCGCGGTCGACTCCGGCAGACTCTCACGCGCGGTCGCGACGTACGTGGACATGCAGACCGTACTCGATCGCGCGAACCGGTCAATTTTGATGGCCGTGGCGTATCCGTGTACGATCATCGCCGCGATGACCGCGGGACTCGTCTTCCTCCGAGTTGGGCTCATTCCTCAGATCGCCACGGTCGTGTTTGTCGACGATGAGACTATTCTAAACCTGAGTCGTCGCGTGGACTTTGCGCTTTGCCTGACGCTGTTACTCGCGTCGTTGATCGGCGGTTCGGCACTCTTTTCTGTCTTTAACTCGCGTATCGGATACGGCGTCCCAGGCATTGGACGAGTACTGTGCGCCATCGATCTGCACGGAACGTTTTTCGTCCTGTCCGAGTTGCTCACCGACGGAGTCCCTTTCGACCAAGCTCTCACCGACGCTTCGTACGCCGCGCGAACGACGGGAATGAGGAAAAGGCTGTCCGCGCTTGCTCAAGATCTCCGTTGTGGTCGGTCGCTCGTCGAGGCGATCGATCAGCTTCCGGTGCCGCGTGCGGTGCGGTACTGGATGACCGCGGCCGACCGCAGCGGAAACTCGGCGGCGTGCGCTAAACGTCTCGTTGCAGCCGGCGTTTCGTCGGTCTCGAATGCAATTCCCGTCGTTGAGCGAGTCGCGGAGTACGGCTCGATCGTGATAGTCGGCTGTGGACTGCTTTTCGTCGCGGTCGCAATAATCGGTCCGTTGCTCGACGCGGTCACCGCGTTCGACGGCGTCTTGTTTTGACTCCCGGGAGGGATACACTCGTGAAAAAGAGGCTGTACACAAAAAGTGCACCTTGCTTGACTGACGATGCAGGATGGACGTTTCTCGAAACGATCGTCGTAATCGCAATAATCCTCATTCTGACCGCAGGGGTCGGCGCGTCGGCCGGAAAGTACGTCGACCGGGCGAGGGTCGCGACCGCGCGCGCGCAGATCGCCGCGTTTGCGCTCGCGCTCGAGCTGTACAGACTCGATGTCGGACGCTATCCGACCGAATCGCAGGGGCTCGACGCGCTGTGGTCGGCCCCGTATCTCGAGCCGCTCGCTCCTTCATGGAATGGGCCGTACCTCGCGCGACCGATACCGCGCGACCCGTGGGGAGGTCTCTACCGGTACGCGCAACCGGCTCCAAACGGGGCACCGGTTGGAATCTCGGCCGTCGCTATACAGCGCGACGGTAGTTCACTCCGGCTGTCATCATGGGAAAACTGAATGGACGCGATGTCCGGTCGAGTCGGACTCGGGGCTATGGTAACGCTCATCGCGATGGTCGTTCTGGTTACGGCTCTCTCGACTTTGTTCTCGACCGCCGTCATCGCCGTCGGTCGCGCCGCAGCCGTGTTCATTGTGCCATAGAGTCGAACCGTGGATACACGCTGCTCGAGGCAGTTGTCGTCATCGCGGTAACGTCGTCTATCGTCGGCATCGCGACCGGCGCCGTTCTGTCGTTCGCCCGTATCGGTAGAGTGATCACCGATACGAGCACGACGGTCGTCGGCCTCGCCATGCTCGAAAAAACTCTCGTCGACGCGGCAGCGAACATCGCAGCCCCTCCCGGACTTACGGTCCAGTTTGAACGTAGATCGACGGACCGGTCGCGCCCCGGGGTCGAGCGGATCGAGGTCCCGTACTACGGAGGAGATCCGTGCAGCGTCGTCGTCGTCGAGTCGATCGGCGACGTTACCCGCGTCCTGCATCGCGAAGGAAGTCACGAGAAGACCATCATCACCGCACCGGTATCAGTGGAGTTTGTGTTTCACGAAAACGATCGTAACCTCGTGACGCTTCGTGCGCGCGACCTGCCGCGAGCCGCCATCACCGTCCGACTTGGAAATCCGGCCCGAGGCCCCGTCGGCGAGGCCCGACGCGATCGGCCGAACACGGAGGCTCGCTGATGCGTGAGCACGGATCGATCGGGCTGAGCGTAACGATGATTCTATTGTGCGTCTTGCCGCCTTCGGTCGTGATCGTCTCGGCCGCAACGACGGCGCTTTCGGCGGCCGAGATGGTGAGCAAACACCGCGACCTATCGCGACGGCGTTTTGAAGCGGTCTCGACGGCCGCCGCGTACCTGAACGAACAGGTGATACCGCCTGGTGTCCGGAAAATCGATATCCCGACGCGCACCGGCCCGATTACCGCGGCAGTGACCGACCTCGGGAGTCGTTTCCCGGTGTACTCGATTCCGATCGAGGCTGTTCCGATCGAGCTCTGGGCCGAGGTTCTGCTCCCGGGAGTATCGATCGAGGATTTTGATGCCGCGCGGACCAAGTGTGCACCGTCGCTTCGGACGGACACGAGGTTTGCGGGAATCGTCGACACAGAGGTGTTCGCACACGTCTTCACGGCGTACGCGCGCGACGCGGGCCCGTGGGCGTCAGATCCCGGTGAGCCAGTCATCAACGTGAACACCGCTCCATTCGTCGTACTCGAGGCAGCGATAGAACGTGCGGGAATCGAGCGACCGGTGCAGATCGCGCGACGTCTCGTGGCGCTGCGTGAGCGCGGCGCTATCGACGCGACCGACCTCTCAACGCTCGATCCCTCCGGACGTCTGCAGACGGTTCTGCGCGCTTCGCCGGTTTTTCTCGAGCTACGGATCACTGTCGACGGTGAGCCGGTGCGGGCGGTCCTCGAGCGAGACTCGCACGGCACGTTTCAGATTCTCGCGGGGCCATCGCTCGACGCGCAAACACGAGGAGGTCCCGACAGTGTCCATTGACGATCAAGACCGGCACATCGTACTACCTCTCAACCGCCCGACTCGGTCGATGATAGTGATCTCTCCGGTTGAGACGTTCGCTCGCGTCGAGCCGATCGGAACTCCACTCCGGCCCCACCCTACCGATCGGAACACGATTATCGATGGGATTCGCCGCGGGACCGTAGAGATACGTGCCGAGATTCCCGAACGGAAAGTACCCATGTTCTCACGATCGAGTCTTTGTCTATTCTCGCATCACCTTGCGTTGGCCGTCCGTTCACGGCACGGCGACGAGACGGTGATGCTGATCGGGCCCGGGTGGTGGCAAATCGTTCGACGTCGTGACGGCGTGCCGAGTTCGATCACGACGCGGACGGGAGACGCGATCCCGTCTCTCGCCGCCGAACTCGTCCGGAGCACGCCCCCGCTCATCGTGATCGCCGAGTGTCCTTCTCTCCCTGTCTGCGCGGGGACCGTGATATGGTACCCGTACGCGGCTTTTGCACGGCATCGTCGCTTGCGGCGGCTAAACCTCGCCCACTCGACACGGCGCTCTGTACGAAGGGGCCGGATCGGAGTTACGCTCGCGCTTTTTTGGCTCGTGATAGCCACCGCCCTCGCGGTACCGCGTGCTCCGACGAGTCTCCCACGCGCCGAGTTGACTCGACACTCCGACGTCTCGGCTGTTGCCGACATAACAAACTCAACGATCGCGCAGGAACTTGTGGTGTTCGCGCGAGCGCTGTCCGGCCGGTTCACCGCAGAGCGACTCGAGTTTGGGCAGAATGTGTTCTCGGCGACCGGGATTCTCGCACCGTCAACGGCGTCCGAAATTGATCGAGCCGGGCTCGAACTCCGGCGCATCGACGTTACCGACACGGCGACCCGCGCCGTCGTCGCGATGAACCGGAACGCGGTCGCCGCCCTCGCGCATACCGATCACCACACGCCAACGCCGAACCGCACCCGCGCCGCGCGCGGCACGCCGCTCTCTACGGTGATTCGTTCGATCGCGGAATCACAAGAACTCGAGATCACTTATCTTCGGCATGTCCACGATACCGAGCTCGTCGTTACTTTCATGGGAACTCCTGACAGAATTCTCGCCGTGGTGTTCGCGACCGACTCCGTCGCGCGAATCGTGCGAATCATGATCGAGCCCATCGGGGATTCGGTGCAAATGACGTACGTCCTGGCTCCGGACGGAATGAATGACCAATAAGCCCACCCATGGAGACGGCACACGGTACAACCTCAGAAACGCCCGGCGTGCGCGCGCGGCGGCACTCACCACGACTTGTATCGTTGTCGTCGTCTCGGCCGCCATGACGTATGGATATTTCCATGGCGTATTGTTGCGATCGCCTGAGGCTGCCGACGCGGAGCGGTCCTTCGCAGTTACGCCGGCGTCGGAGCCGGCTATTGAAGCCGACGTGGCGCGGGCGCCGACCGGGGAAGACACCGCCGCGTTTGTATCGTTGTTCCCGGGGACCTCGCCACGGTCGACACCGAGCCACGAAATTGGACCGGCGACGGAATTACAACGATCGACAGACAGGGTCTTGCCGACGATACCGGAGCAAGGAGTCAAGATGGAACACGAATCGGCGGATGGCGTAGCGGCGCCAAGGAGCCGGGCCGAACACACGATAAGCCGTGGGGCCCCGATCGGCTCGATCGCGACATCGCACGGAGAGTACTCGATTCACCGCGATGCCGGCGGTCGCGTTTTCGCAGAGCGCGTGCTCCCAGAGTCCGCGCCTACATCCCGAGTCGCTGCCAATGAGGGAGAGATACACGATGAATAGAACGTTGAGGTCACTCGCCGCACCCACGCCACGGGCAGATGCACTCACACCGCAAGCGAGGGCGCGCGCGTGTTTGTCGCTCTTCGCGGCCTTGCTGATTGGTACGGGTATCGCCGCGTGCACGAGCCTCGATCCCGGCACAACCGCGGTCAGGGTTCACGGAATGGTTTCGAGCGAAAACGGACTCCCGATAAGCGACGCGGAGGTTTCTCTCACCGACGTCGAACCCGTTCAGACCGACATCCGCGGACGGTTTGTCGTCGAAAACGTGCCGATCGGACGAGGTCTCGCTACCGTGCGGCATCCCGATTATCGCGATGTCGAGACGGAGATCGGTGTCACCGGGCCGGCCGATGTCATCCACGTTCGTCTGCAGAGTCTACGCGCCGTACGCGACCATATCGTCGAGTCGGCGGTAGCCGCGATCGTGCGATCGGATTTCGCTGAGGCCCATGCCATTCTCGCGTCTTTTGAAGATGACGAACCCGATCCACGGCTGAGTCTTCTCGACGCGGTCGTCTTGTGGCGGCTCGGCCGCACCGCCGAAGCTCATCTCGCGATCGCGCGGCTCGACCGCTTTCCGGGCACTGCGGCCGTTGTTGCGACGCTACGAAGCACCATCGAGGAGGGATTCGAATGAGACATTTTCCGGCAGCCGTTTTTGCGTTTGCGGCGCTCACCGCGGGAGGACTGACCGGCTGCGGTGTCCCACCGACTCCGCCGTTCCGCCTCTCGGGCCTCGCGATCGATGCAGGTGGAGAGAACCTTACGTGTATCGTGACCAATGTCTCGGATGGGACGATCGTCCCGACTGAGGTTCGCTTCTTCCTGCTGCCTGTCACCGGCGACACGCCGGTACCGCTTACGCC
>PXBQ01000028.1 GCA_003566875.1 Spirochaetaceae bacterium
CAGTTCAAGGACGCCGTCGTCGAGAAATTCAGCGCCTCATTCGGGATCGAGATCGCTGAAGGCCAGATGAAGCGCGACGAGTTGTTTGGGTATCAGAAAAACCGGGCGCTCGCGTACCGCGTATAGCGTAAAACGTCGGGAAACCGACGACAGGAGTGCCACGGTGAACATCGGCGTGCCGAAAGAAGTCAAGAGACACGAGTACCGCGTCGGCTTGACTCCACACTGCGTCCGCGCGTACACGTCGCGCGGGCACGCGGTCGTCGTTGAACACGACGCGGGAACCGGCTCGGGGTACTCCGACGACGAGTACGTCGCAAATGGCGCAAAAATCGTTCAGACCGCCGCCGAGGTTTTTGCCGTCGCCGATATGATCGTCAAAGTGAAGGAGCCGCTCCGCGAAGAATGGCCGCTTCTCCGATCGGGGCAGATCCTCTACACATATTTGCATCTTGCCGCGAGCGCCGAGCTCACGCGCGCGCTCATGGACGCCGGGACGGTGGGGATTGCGTACGAGACGATCGAGTTGTCCGACCGGACGCTGCCGTGTCTCACGCCGATGAGCCAGATCGCCGGCCGACTTTCGATCCAGGAAGGCGCGAAGTACCTCGAAAAAGAGTACGGCGGCCGAGGGATTCTTCTCGGCGGCGTCCCCGGCGTTCCCCGAGGTCACGTCGTGATCCTCGGCGGTGGAACAGTCGGCACAAACGCATGCAAGATCGCAGTGGGAATCGGTGCGACCGTGACGATTCTCGACGTCAACGCGCGTCGGCTCGCGTATCTCGACGACATCTTTGGAAGCTCGATCACAACGTTGTACGCGACCGAAGCGAACATCGATGCGATGATCCGCGATGCCGACATTGTCGTGGGTGCGGTGTTGCTGCCGGGTGAGACCGCGCCGCATCTGATCCGACGTTCGCATTTGAAGACGATGAAACCGGGTGCTGTCATTGTCGACGTCGCGATAGATCAGGGCGGATGCGCGGAGTCGTCGCGTCCGACGACTCACGACGATCCGATCTTCATCGAGGAAGGCGTCGTCCACTACTGTGTCGCAAACATGCCGGGAGCGGTCGCGTATTCATCGACGATCGCGTTGACGAGCGTGACACTCCCGTTTGGACTCGAGATCGCCGAAAACGGCGTTGAAAAGGCGGTGGAAAACGCGGCAATCCGGAAGGGCCTCAATGTGATCGGCGGCGCGTGCGTGCATCACGGTGTCGCCCGAAGCTGCAATATCCCGTATACCGAGTACCCGTAGCGGCAGGCGTGTTTCCGGCGCATTTCCGGCACTTGCCAACATGCACTTTTTTCGGTATATTCGACCAGAATGAAGGGCACCTCCAAGACAAAGCGAACGACAACCTTCAAAGAAAAACAGCAGGTTGTATATCCTCTCCAGGGCGTCGGCCAGATTACCTCGATCGAGATGCGTCCGTTTAAGGACGATGAAGTACTGTACTACGTCATCTATCTCGAGGTGACCGACATGACGGTGATGGTTCCCGTGGACAAGGCCGAAGAACTCGGAATCCGCGCGATCGTCAACAAAAAAGAAGCTGAGAGAGCTCTGGCGTTGATCTCCGAGTCGTACGAACCGGTCGCGGCGGACTGGAAGATGCGCTACCAGATGAACCTTGACCTCTTGAAACAGGGCAGCGTCACCGACATCGCGACCGTCGTCCGCTCGCTCTACCATCGCAGCAAGATCAAGGAGCTTCCGATTCTCGAGCGCAAACTGTTCGATTCGGCGATCAAGCTGCTTGTCGATGAGGTCTCGTTCTCGCTGAAAATGTCCAAAGACGAAGTAGAACAGCTCGTGTTCAGCAAGCTCGAGGTCGACACACCCAAGAAAGCCTCCCGCGTCGCAACGCCGCCCGACGACGACGACGACGCGAACACACCACGGCTCGACGAGGACGAAGACGAAGAGCAGTAGAGCGGCCGACTGGCGCGCGATCTTCCGCGCAATCCGCGAAGGAACCCCTGAGCGGCCTTTACCGTCGGTATCACTTCTCGCCACGCAAACGTCAAGCCCGTTCCAAATCCTGATTTCGACGATGATCTCGCTCCGGACACGCGACGACGTCACGCTCGCTGCGTCGCGTCGACTTTTTGCACTTGCTCCGGACGCGCAGGCGACGGCCCGTCTCCCTGTCGAACGGGTCGAACGGCTGATCTACCCGGCTGGTTTCTACCGCACAAAAGCACAGAATATTATCACCGTCGCGGGTAGAATCGAACACAAGTACGGCGGTAAAGTGCCGGACACGGTCGAGGAATTGACGTCGTTTCCGGGGGTCGGTCGCAAAACCGCGAATTTGGTGCTAGGACTTGGTTTCGGTATTCCGAGCATCTGCGTCGATACTCATGTTCACCGGATCTCGAACCGCACGGGCTGGATAGGGACAAAAACACCCGACGCGACCGAAATCGCGTTGATGGATGTTCTGCCGAAGGACCTGTGGATCGGCGCCAACGAGACCCTCGTCGCGTTTGGTCAGACGATCTGTACACCCGGCGCACCACGGTGCAGCGCCTGCCCGATAAACGCAGAATGCCCGCGCGTCGGTGTCACCCGGTCACGATGACGGCACAACGCACGGCTATCTCCGACCGGCGCGCCGCGTCTGCGTTGCGTCTACGAGGGGTTAGCGATCAAAAGGCTCTTGGGGTCAAGAATCAGATGGAGATCCTCTTCTTGATACGTTCCGTAGTCTTTAAGTAAATTGAGTTTCACGTGGGCATCGGTCGGAGCGAGCGCGATCAGAACATCGATTTGATCGATAAAAGGGTTTAGGATGACCGACACACCGTGCTCGTCGACTTCCGGCTGCTCGCGGCGTACCGACGCGCTGAACCATACCGACAGTCCAAGTTCCGTCGCGAACTTTTTGACAACCGATAGATCTTCCGGCTTTCCTTCACCAAAATCATATCCGTCGACGATGACAAGATCGGCCGAGAACCCCCCGTCAGTAATCATCGCTTTCAGGCTGTTCAGGACCTGGGTCATTTGCACGCCACTTTGCGAAAAGTTCATCACGACGCGGTTCTTGATGATTTCATCGTGGATATTCCGTGATTCCTCACCTTTCCGCGTCTGGCGCGCGATCTCGGCAAAAATATCCTCGTACCATTGTATGATATGGTCCGTCCGTGACGAGTAAGAGACGTGAATGACGTGTTTCCCCTGCAACAACTTGTCGGTCGCGATGTGTACGAGGCACGCGGTTTTCCCGACGCCTTTCCGGGACGCGATAACCCCGATGCTTCCGGGTCTCAGCCCGCCGTGGATCGATTTTTCAAGAATCCGAAGCGGACTCCGGGACACCAGCTCAGTATTTTCCATTGTGTTCGTCTCCTGACTACCGTTGGCTCTTGCGAGCATCCTGATATTTTTTCATGAGTTCTTCGCTGATCGAGGTCGGGACCCGACCGTATTTCAAGAACTCCATCGTAAACTCGGCCTTCCCCTGGGTCAGTGAACGCAACACGGTCGAGTATCCAAACATCTCGCTCAACGGCACCTCTGCCTCGACACGCGAGAACGCTCCGTCCTCAGACGACGCATGTATTATACCACGACGCTGGTTGATCGACGCAAAGATATTGCCCTGAAACTCGGTCGGCCCTTCGACCGCGACGAGCATTATCGGCTCCAGAATCTTCGGCTGCGCTTTCAGATACGCCTGCCGGAAACACCCGATCGCCGTCATTTGAAAAGCCATGTCCGACGAGTCAACGGGATGGTACGATCCGTCGTTGACCACGACGCGCACCCCGGTAATCGGAAACCCGATGAGTGATCCTTTCTCCATCGCGGTCCGGAATCCCTTGTCACACGACGGGATAAACTCGGAAGGGATTACACCGCCCTTGATCGAATCGACGAACTCGTACTCCTGCTCCTCGATCGGCTCGAGATACCCGGAGATCCGACCGTATTGGCCCGACCCACCAGTCTGTTTCTTATGCGTGTAGTCGAACTCGGCCCGAACGGAGATCGCCTCACGATACGCCACCTGCGGTGCGCCGGTCACGACTTCGGCCTTATACTCACGCTTCATGCGCTCGATGTACACGTCGAGGTGAAGCTCACCCATTCCCTGAACGATTGTCTCGTTGGACTCAGGGTCGACGAAGGTGCGGAACGTAGGGTCTTCGCGCGTGAATCGGTTCAGCGCCTTTGACATGCTGTCCGCAGCGGCCTTGTCTTTCGGCTGGATAGCCAGAGATATGACCGGGTTCGGAACGTACATCGATATCATCGACAGGTTCATACCGGGCGCGACAAACGTGTCACCCGATGCGCATTCGATTCCAAACAATGCGACGATGTCACCGGGCGGCGCCTCGCTTATGTCCGACATACTCGCCGCGTGCATCCGGATAAGACGTCCGACCTTGAACTTGCGTTGAAGCCTGGTGTTAAACAGCTCGGTGCCCTTCTTCACAACTCCCTGGTACACGCGGATGTACGTCAACTGCCCGTACTGACCATCTTCGAGCTTGAACGCAAGCGCGACGGCGGGTTTCGCCGGGTCGGCGGACAACTCGACGGGAGCTTCATTGTTATCGAGATCGAGAGCGGTCGCCTCTACTTCCTGCGGGCTCGGCAGATACCGAACGACCGCGTCAAGAAGCGTCTGAATACCTTTGTTCTTGTATGCCGACCCGATAAATACGGGCAAGAGCTTACGCGAGAGCGTGCCGGCGCGTACCGCGGTCTGGAGAGTGTCGACGTCGACGTCACCTTCGAGGTATGCTTCCGCGAGATCGTCGGAGAAAAGCGATGCGGCGTCGATCAGTTCTTCGCGCCGCTTTTCGGCTTCCGGGAGCATTGAGTCAGGAATCTCCTGCTCGCGGATCATCTCGCCGCCGGCGCCGTCAAAGTAGTACGCCTTCATCGTCACAAGATCGATGACCCCCTCGAGTTTGTCCTCGAGCCCTATCGGCATCTGCATCATGACCGCGTTGTGCCCGAGCTTTTCGCGCAACTGGTCTTTTACTCTGACCGGGTTGGCGCCCGTACGGTCGCACTTGTTAATAAACGCGATGAACGGAACGTTATACCGATTGAGTTGTCGGTCGACAGTGATCGATTGCGACTGCACGCCACCGACCGAACACAAAACCAGAATTGCACCGTCGAGAACACGAAGCGCGCGTTCAACTTCTATCGTGAAGTCGACGTGTCCGGGCGTATCTATAATATTGATCGGATGGCCTTTCCACGCGACGTTCGTGGCGGCCGAAGCGATCGTGATACCTCTTTCCCGCTCGAGTTCCATCGAGTCCATTGTCGCACCGACGCCGTCCTTTCCTCGCACCTCGTGTATCGCGTGAATTTTCTCGCAATAAAAAAGGATACGCTCGGTCAGCGTCGTTTTGCCCGAATCGATGTGAGCGCTGATGCCGATGTTCCTCATTTTGTCCAGATCAATTGCCATTTACGAATTACCTCTCATTCTATTTGCCGAGCGTGTACTATATCGATGTCAATCGTGTTATTCAATACCTGTCAGGGTTCGCACCGGAGTGAGAATGAGTCGACGTAGGGTATCGAGACAGTATTTACGGTGACAGCAAGGCTTCGTCGTTCTCGAACGACGCGTGACGGATCTTGTGGAATTTATCGATGAGTTTCTCGACTGTCAAGTTCTTTTTTTCTTCGCCCGCAACATCAAGGATGATTTCACCTTTATCCATCATGAGCAGCCGGTTTCCGTACGCGATCGCCTGCCCCATGTTGTGCGTTACCATCATCGTCGTCAAGCCGTACTCGCGAATGAACCGTGTCGTCAGATCAAGAACGATCGAGGCGTTCTTGGGATCGAGCGCGGCGGTGTGTTCGTCAAGAAGGATCAGAGACGGTCGCGAGATAACCATCATCAAGAGCGTGAGCGCCTGACGCTGCCCGCCCGAGAACAGCCCCACGTTGTCCTTCAATCGGTTCTCGAGCCCCATCTCGAGCTTCGTGAGCTGTTCGCGGAAAAAATCTCGGCGACGGCTGTTGAGACTGATTTTGAGGCCTTTCATCCCTTTTTTGTACGCGATGATCAGGTTGTCTTCAAGCGCCATCCGGCCGGCGGTGCCCAGTCGTGGATCCTGGAAGATCCGTCCGATGTACGCCGCACGTTTGTACTCTGCGTGCGACGTCACGTCGGTATCGTTCACAAAAATCCGACCCGTAGTCGCGGGCTGGTTTCCCGAGACTAAATTGAACAGCGTCGTCTTTCCGGCGCCGTTTGACCCGATGATCGTGATGAAGTCACCTTCGGCGACGTGCAGATCGACGTCACGAATCGCGGCGATCTCGTTCACCGTTCCGGGATAATAAACCTTCGACAGCTTTTCGATCCGGATCATTGGTCCGTCTCCTCGATCACCGCAGGGCCTGTTGCGGGCCGCGGCTCGGGGATCGCGGAGTTCGACAACGGTTTCCACGGTCTCGTCCGCGGCGTCCGTGTCTTTGTGATAATGAGCGAGACGATGATCAGGAGACCGGTGATAAGCTTGAGATCGTTCGGCGTGAGGTTTATGTAGTACCCGTAGAACCGGCCAAGGTACATGATCGCGCGAAAAAGGATCGAACCAAGAATGACGCGCAACGTCAATACGCCGATCCGATTGGACCTCAAAAGGAACTCGCCGATCATGACCGAAGCGAGCCCCGCGATGATGATCCCGAGGCCGAGGTTGACATCGGCAAAACCGAGAAATTGCGCGGCAAACGCGCCGGACACCGCGACAAGCCCGTTCGAGAGCGCTACACCGATGACCTTCAGATGTTCGGGGTTTACTCCCGTCGCGATCACCATCTGGGGGTTGTCACCGAGCGCTCCTATCGTGAGGCCGAGGTCGGTCCGAAAGAAGACGTCCAAAAGTAGTTTTGTCACGACGATCACGATGACGAAAAAGACGAACATGCTCCACTCGGTTGAGAACCACGCCGCACCGAAAGCGGCCACTTGGCTCAGAATCGTCTCTTGCCGGATCAGCGGGATGTTCGCACGGTTTCCGAGCACGCGTATGTTGATCGAGTACAACATCGTCATCGTGAGTATTCCCGCGAGCAGATGAGGCACTTTCAGTTTGTTGTGAATCATCGCGGTGACGACGCCGGCGGACACGCCGCCGGCGAACGCAACCAAGAGAGCGAACCAGGGATTCGCCCCGGCGACAACCATCGCAGCCATGATCGCCGCGCCCAGCGGAAACGAGCCGTCGACCGTGAGATCCGGAAAATCCAGGATCCGGAACGTCACGAACACGCCGAGCGCCATCAGCGCGTAGATCAAGCCCTCGACAAGAATGCCTTCGATCATGAGGTGTGCGTTACTTTCGTGTCACGGTTCCGTTCTGCACGATCATGTCGGCCTGGTCGATCACTGCCTGAGGGATCTGCAGCCCAAGTTGCGCGGCAACGTCGAGGTTGAGCAACAACAGGAGGTCGCTGGGATCGGTCATGTACTGCGTCGGGATACTCGCGGTCGACTCCCCTTCTACGATGCGCGAGATCAGCCGACCCGTCGCGCGGCCCATCGTGTAGTAGTCGAAGCCGTACGCGGCAAGAACGTCAAACTCTTCGGCGGAACTCGGGTCGGCCGAGACGATCGGGACACCCGCCCGGTTAGCGACTTCGGTAAGCGAGGTCAGCGCGGACACGACGGTGTTGTCGGTACTCACGTAGATCGCGTCGACGCGGCCGACGATGCTCTGCGCGGCTTGCCGAACTTCCGCGGAGCTGGTGACGGTCGCCTCGACAAACTCGATCCCGAGTCGACGCGCAGCGTCGCGCGCCATGCCCGCGAGCACGACCGCGTTGGCCTCACCACTCGCGTAGACGTGACCGAGACGCCGGACGTTCCCGAGCTCGACGAGCAGTTCGATCTGTTCTGCAACGGGCGTCATGTCCGAGAATCCCGTGACGTTCGCGCCGCCCTGATCGTAACTCTCGACGAGTCCGGCAGAAACCGGATCGGTTACGGCGGTGTAGATGACCGGAAGATCCGAGATGCTCTGCACGAGCGCTTGTGAGGTAGGTGTCGCGATGCCGACCGCGACGCGAACGCGGTCCGAGCGAAACTTCGCGGCGATCTGAGCTGCGGTTCCCGCATCGCCGTTGGCGTTCTGCAGGTCAAACTGGAAGCTGTACCCCATTTCCGCAAGTTCGTCCTGAATTCCCTGTTCGACGGCGTCGAGGGCCGGGTGCGATACGATCTTCGAGATCCCGATCACGTTCGAATCGGCTGATTCTTTTTTTCCACCCGCGATCGCGACCGTCGCGCTGACGAGAGCGAGTACAAGAGCAACTGAGATAAACCTTCGGACAAAGCCGTTCATGAAAGAACCTCCATTGAGCAATAGTGACTCTGAAAGAGCCAGGCTACCAAGCGGAGCCGCTTCAGACTCCACGAAGCGCCACTAGCCGTGAGAAAAAGGATCTCTCATTAATAGTACAACTGAGCCGAAAAGTCCAGCCGTTTATGCGTAGATGAACGCGGTTTCTGAATATTCATTCAATCGACACGCGGCGGGTTCGGTGGGACACAGTCGCGATAAACGCCTTGAACCTCTGTCGGCAATGAAGTATAAACGTGGGTATCCCATCTCGTTCACAGGAGTTGCCCATGGAAAATTTCTTCAAACTCAAGGAGAAAGGTACAACAGTCGGAACCGAAGTCCGCGCCGGTATCGCGACCTTTCTGACTATGGCGTACATCATCGTCGTGAACCCGGATATTCTGTCCGCGGCGGGCATGTCGTTCGCCGGCGTCCTGTTCGCGACGGTACTCGTCTGCGCGATCAGCTCGATTCTCATGGGCCTGGTTGCCAACTTGCCGTTCGCGGTTGCGCCCGGCATGGGTATCAACGCGTTTTTCACGTTCACGTTGGTCGCGTACGGTCCTCTGTCGTGGGAAACGGCTCTCGGTGCCGTCTTCATCTCGGGAATCGTGTTTATCCTGCTCTCGTTGTTCAAGGTCCGTGAGCTCATAGTCACGGCTATCCCTGCGTGCGTGAGGTACGGCGTCGCGGCGGGTATCGGACTGTTCCTCGCGTTCATCGGACTACAGAACGTCGGTTTCATCGTCGATCAACCCGCAACTCTCGTGACGCACGCGAACATGAACGTGCAACTCGTGATTTTCGTCCTCGCGCTGATCGTGACCGGCTGGTTGATCGTCAAAAAGGTCAAAGGCGCTCTCGTGATCGGAATCATCGGGACTTCGATTGTCTCGCTGATAGTAAGCGTGATCGTGGCCGCGGCCGGCGGCGCGGCGTTTGTTTCGATGCCGGAGGGTGTTTTTGCAATGCCGAGCCTTGACGTCTTCTTCAAGCTCGACATTCTCGGTGCGCTCTCGGTCGGAGTGATTGTCCCGATCTTCACGCTTCTCTTCACCGATATGTTCGACTCGATCTCGACGTTCGTCGGCGTATCGGAGGTCGGCGGCTTCATCGACGAGAAGACCGGTCAGCCCGAGAACGTCGGCAAGGCGCTTTTCGTCGATGCGATCTCGACGACAATCTCCGGTTTGTTTGGAACGTCGAGTGGAACGACGTACATCGAAAGCGCCGCGGGCGTCGAAGAAGGCGGACGTACAGGGTTGACAGCGGTCGTGACCGGA
>PXBQ01000512.1 GCA_003566875.1 Spirochaetaceae bacterium
CAGGGTCTACGATCGGCTCGGGCTCGGGCTCGGGCTCCGGTTCGGGCTCCGGTTCGGGCTCCGGTTCGGGTTCCGTGTCGTCGGGGACGATTTCTTCCTCGATAAAGGCAAGGTCATCGAACGTGACCTCTATCGCGGCCGGAGGCGTCGGAACCGGGCGGATGCCGAACCCTGTCGCTTGCATAACCGCAAAAATGACGAGGTGGAGGACTACGGCGGCGATGATTCCGATCGTCATCCGGTCCTTGTCACGCATAGTCATACTCAATCCGTGGGTGCCTCGCGCGTTCGGAGGTTTACGCCGCGAAAGTCGTTGCGTCGCATCACATCGAGAACTCGCACCATCGTCTCGTACGGTACCGCGCCGTCGGCCTCGACGACGATGCTTCGTGTCGTACCGTCGGCCGTCTCAACGCCGAGCTCGCGCAACGCCGCGTCGAGCGAACTCACCGTATGTCGCTCCCGGTTGAGGTAGACCTCGGTTTCCGAAACGACGCTCACGACCGTCCGCGTCATCGCGATCGGCTCGGCCGAGCTCGATTCCGGCAGGTTCAACTCGATCCCGGGCGTCACGATAAACGTGCTAGAAACCATGAAAAAGATGACGAGTTGAAACACGACATCGATCATCGGCACAAGGTCGACGTTAGCGTTCGGACGGAGCCGTCGCTTGAACTGCATCGGGCGCCCCCTTGAGAACCAAAACAAGATCGCTCACGCGATTCTCGAGCCGGATGATCGAGTGATTCACTCTGTTCACGAGATAGTTGTAGAACACGATCGCGGGAATACTCACGATTATGCCCGCCGCGGTCGTGATCAAAGCCTCGGCGATTCCCCGAGCGAGCAGCGACGGATCGCTGATCGAGCCGGCAAAGTCGCCGAGAACGCCGAACGCGCGGATGTTGCCCGTTACGGTCCCGAGCAACCCGAGCAAAGGCGAAATGTGCGCGATCGTGCCGAGCGGCGAGAGGAACTTCTCCATTCGAGGGATTTCAAGATTCGCCGCGTCGGTAATCGCGGTCTTGATAATCTCCTCCGAGTACGATCGGTGCTCGATCCCGACCCGCATTAAATTCGTGAACGGCGACGGATGAGCCTCGCAGATCGAAAGCGCTTCGTCGAAGTGATGCTTCTGGAGCGCGGCGCGCAATCTCGTGAGCAGTTGCTCTTCGTCGCTTTTTATCCGACGAAAGAAAAGCATACGCTCGATAATGATCGCGGTCGCGATCACCGACAAAATAACGATCAAAACAAGGACGACACCGCCGCTTGCAAACATAGATACCATACGGTCTCCTTACAGGGATATCTGAGTAGTCACGGTCAGCCGAAAGCCGGGCTCGATGAACGGCGAAAGATCTCCGGGTACGGCACCGTATCGCGGCCGCCCGCGTTCGAGAAGCGGAGCGAGGATATCCGACAGCTCAAGAACAAACTCGACGCCGTCGGTAACGCGGAAGAATCCGTTCATCCCCAGAATCGGCGGTGCGATGTCGTCGTAGATTCGAACCTCACCCGACGCGCCCCCGCCGAACCGTTCGTTTGAGTCGATCGCATCGATCGAGACGGAGAACACGTGCGCGGGATCGAGCAACCATCGGTCGAGAATCGTGCTCCGCCACGTCGCGTCGAGCTGCAAAGCCGGAATTGGGCTCCACTGCAGATTCACTCGCGGCGTAAACGAACGAATCGTACCGTACGACACGGCGAATGCATCCGCCTCGTCGTCGTACCGTTCGGCGACAAGCCCGTCGCGCGCAAACGAGAATTCCGTTCCCGCGTCGAGCACCATCCCAAACTCCGGCACTCGCCACGTCAGCCCCGCACCGCCGAACCACGACTGCGCGGTCAAGAATCGGCCCGCGTCGGTGGAAAGGTCGAGCATCGGCTCGTCACGCCACAACATCGAGCGCGTCGGTTGCGAAAAACGAAGCCCACCGGAAACCGAGACCGTGAAGTCCTCCGCGAACGTGCCGATCACGCCGAGCGTGAACGGATACGAGAACATCTCGACCGGGTTCCAACGGACCCCGACGTCACCTTCGATCACGAGCGTCTCCGACAATACTATGTCCGCGTTCGCCGCGAGCGAAACGGACTGGTACATTTCGACGCCGCCCGGGGTTCGGTACTTGAGATCGTACGCGAGGTCGAGCCCAAGCGCGACGGTCGGCAACGTCAGAGTCGCGTACGCACGCGGGCTCACATTGATCTCGCCGCTCGCCACCGGCTCGGCCTCGATATCTCTCACCGAAACGACCTTCTCGACGGTATCACCCACGAGCTCGAACCCGAGCAAAACGATCTCCTCCGGCCGGTATACGAGTGATGCGGCACCATCGACGCGTCGAAGATTCACCGAGTAGTACGTACCGGTCCCGCTGCCCTGTAGCCCGTCTTCCTTCTCAAGAAAAGCGGCCTCGACGTCGAAATCGACCGCCCCGAGTCGCGACGCGATCCACGCGTCGATCGTGTCCGTCCGAGAAAAGAACCCCGCCCCCACCGGGTTCCGCTGGAACCCGTCGAGCGCATCGTGGGAGAACTGAAAGCGAAACCGCGGGTCGATTCCCAGTTTGTACAGGCTCACGCCGCCCATAATGCTGTTGCGGTTCCCCACGCCGAGTATTCCGGTCGAGAAAAACGACGATTCACCGGTCGGCGGAATCGTAAAGGCGCCGGGGTCGGGCAAACCAAAAATGATGTCGGGGACGTACAGCTGCGTCTCATCGGGCAGAGGCGCCGAGACTCGCGGCGCGGGGATTTCCGACGGATCGGGAAGCGCGACACGCACATCCTCAACCGCGATATCCTCGATCCGCAACAACAAAGTCGGAAGGATAATATCGGTATCTTCGGGCGAGCCGGGCCCCGCTTCAGGATCGTCGGCTTGAGACAGGACAGGAGCGACCGCAAATGCCGCTAGAACAAGAAAAATAGCCGTTGAGCGATAAAAACCGTTCATCAATTCCCCCCCAACAATCGCTGCGCTTCGCGAGTCCACTCGGATGTCGGGAAGTCTCTCTCAAGCCGCCGCAATAACTCGCGCGCGCTCTCGTCGCGCCCCGATAGCTTCAGCATCTCCGAGGCACGGTACAACGACAACGCGACAAGATCGCGGTCGTCCGGATGCGTCGCCGCGGCCTCGAGAAAAACCGTGCTCGCGCGCTCAAAATCGTCGCGTCTATACAGAAACTCGCCGAGCAGGTACATCGCCTGCGCACCCGCAGCCGGGTCGTCGCTCGCGCGGCCGGCGGTCTCCTGGAGCATCTGGATAACAAGGTTCTCGTTTATCGTGCTGCCGGTGCCCTCGAACAGAATCAACCGTCCGAGTTCGAGAATAGCGTGCCGTCCGTCGGTCGTTTGCGCGTAGTTCTCGCGTTCGGCGCGCACCCACAACTCGGCCTCGCGCTCGTTGAGCCCGCCGATTCGCAGTACGAGGCGGTCCATCCTGTCGCGCACGTCAAAGTCCTCGACGTAGTCCGGGTACGCCGAAGACAGCTCCGCAAGGGTATTCAACGCATTCCGAAGCTCGCCTCCCCGCTCGTACGCGAGCGCGGTCCGGTTCATCGCCTCGGGGCGGAACGGACTGTCACGGTGCTGCGTGATCAACCGTTCCCAGAGCAAGATCGCGCCCGACTCCTCGTTCAACTCGAACGCAGCGATACCGCCCCAGTATAACGACGCGTGAACGAGGCGCCCGTCCGGAAATCGGGTTCGATACTCGAAAAACGCGTCGCGTGCGGCGGAGTACCGTCCGTCGATCAACAGGATCTCTCCTCGCCGGTACAGCCCTTCTTCGGCAAGCGGACTGTCGGGGTATCGCTCGTACAGCACGAAATACTGCTCGACCGCGTCGTCGAGTCGATCGAGGCGTACGAGTATACCCGCGTACTCGTACATCGCGTCGTCGGCAAACTCGGAACGCGGGTGATCTAGAAAAATCGACCGAAACTCAACCATCGCCTCACGCAGCGATCCGGCGGCAAGCAACGTCTGGCCGAGAAGGAAGTCCGCCTCGGTTCGCAGCGCCGCGGGAACGTCCCACGATCGGATGCGCCGCAGCAACTCTTCGGCTTCGTCAAACCGGCCGAGGCTGTACGAGCTCCACCCCGCGATGTACGCCGCCCTAGGGGCAAGCTCGTGCGTCGGCTCGACGGTTATCAACCGAGTCAGGTACGTCACGGTCCGTTCGTACTCGGCGGCTCGGTAGTAGGCCCACCCACGATAGTACAAAGCGTACGGATACATCGCGGCGATATCGCCGACGAACTCGTCCGATGCGACCAGGTCGGGATCGATACGTTCAAGGTAAGGAATGGCCGTCGTGTACTGTCGTTCGACGATGTGCGCAAGCCCGACGAGGTACCCGATCGTCGCGTAGTGCCGACGATTACTCTCGGCGAGGTTCGGAAAGTCCGCGGCGAGTTCAGCTCCGAGTTCAACTACACGGGGATATCGTTCTTGTTGAAACACAAGCGTGAGCTGCTCGATCCGTGCATCTAAATCCGCGCGGTTCAACGGAAGATAGTCCTGGAGCGTAACGAGCGCGCCGGCAACGTCGCCGGCGCGACGCTGAATATTCGCCTTGAGTCGCAGGAGATCGCTCGTGTACGCTCCACCACGCCCCTCCGAAAAGACACGATCGATTACACCGAGCGCAGATGTCCGATCGCCCATTTTGTTGTGCGAAAACGCGAGGTGGTACGCCGCCTGACCCGCGAGATCGGACGCAGGGAACGCAGCCTGGAACTCGCCGAATCGCGAAATCGCTTCGGACCACTGCCCGAGCGCAATATGCAACCCGCCGAGGCGAAATAGCGTTTTTTCCGGTTCGTCGAGGCCGAGCTCGCGCGCCTCCGTAAGCACGGTAATCGCGACTGCGGTTTCACCTCTGTTATGGAGCAGCTCCGCAAGGTACAACGCGGCGGCACCCGGCACCTCCTCGGACCGCCTGAGGTCCCAAACACGACGCATGTACAACTCGGCGAGCTCAAACCGTCGTCGCTCGTAACTCTCGAGTCCGACGCGGAACCAAAACTCCTTGAGAATGTCGGTGCGGCCGGCGAGGCGGACCTCCGCGTCGCGTAGAATGTCGTTGAGATCGTCCTCTCGTCCGGTGATCTGCGCGATCTGGAATAAACGCTGGAACGCAACCGCGGCGATATCGATCG
Source organism: Spirochaetaceae bacterium (assembly GCA_003566875.1). Lineage (GTDB taxonomy): Bacteria > Spirochaetota > Spirochaetia > DSM-27196 > PXBQ01 > PXBQ01. The sequence continues at coordinate 5,175 of PXBQ01000512.1, forward strand.
GGGCACCACGAAGCTCGTTGAAGAGGTCACGGGAGATGTCATACTCGTCACCCGCAAAGAACGCCTCGGCGGCCGAGACCCGTATCGACGGACGAATGCCGGCCGCGACCTCGTCGACGTCTATCCGCTCGTACAGATCCCGAACGGCTCGGTATCGACCGTTCTGCACGTACAGCGTCATCAACAATGACACCGCGTAAACCTCGGCCTTCAGCCGGTCTGTGCGTTCGACAAGGCGTTCGAGAGTCGCTATCGCGGCATCGGTCCTGTCGAGGGCCGTCTCTCCGAGGGCTTTGTAGAGCAGAGCCTGACTGTGAACATCGTCCTGCGGAGCACGAAGAAACCGCTCGAACTCCGAGATCGAGGCCTCTGTCTCGCCCCGGTAGTACTGCACGACGCCCTTCCAGAACGGAACGAACGGCAGGTATCGCGTCGATCGGAATCGTGCCTCGACGCGTTGAAGTAACCGGTAAGACTCGTTGTATCGACCAAGTCGGTACAAGCTGACGGCTTTCTTGAACTGTGCATCGGGCAGAAACTGCGACCGAGGGAACTGCCTGATAAGCGAATCGTACCGCTCCAAGGCCAGTTCGTAATCCTGATTCCTGTACCGTGTCTCGGCTTCGAGAAAAATGTCTCTCTCGGATACCTGGGGAAACGCGGCGACGGCTACGGCAAGAAAAGCCAAAACGGACAGAGTTCGTCTCATGGTATAAAACTATCGCTCCGGGTGTAGATTAATCAACATTAAAACGCGCCGGATCGAAAGTATCGTCCGCGGACGCGGAAACAAGGTGAATTCCGGCGCCTTTATACCGTGAAACGAGAGATCCGACGTCGGTTTCGACGTTGCGTTCCATCACGACGGCCTGGAACCGGCCTCGAGAATCAAAATACGGAAAAAGGACAACGACGTGCGAGTGCCGACGTAAACGCGGAACATCGTTGAACTCACGGTTCACCGAACCGAAGTAGAACTCTCCGGGAGACTCCAGCGCGAGCAGATACAGGATTCTCCCGAGTTCGTCGATCGGATACCCGACGTTTTCCACGTATCGGGAGTAGCGAACGGTTCTCACGTCGCGGTCGCGCACCGACGGCGATCGACCGGTCGACTCGGAAAGCGCCGTCGCGATGTTTCGCGTCCAGTCGAGTCCGAAAAACGGGTCGCGTTCGTCCTCAAACGCGGCCGACCAACCGGTTCCGCGCATACCGTGGTGTCTCTCGCTCAATCGGTCGATCGTGAGATAGCCTCCGGTTCGCGGGCCGAACAATCCGTCGGCGACCCACTTCGCGAACCCCGAACAGTTCATCCCGGCGCTCGTGAGTTGCGGCTCCCGGGTCGAAATGAAGACGGCATTACCCGCTACGTCCATCGCGCCGTCGTCGGCGTCCTCGAGCGACGGGAGCGCCGCGCGGATCGAATCGACCATTCCGGCGACCAGCAGATGCCGCGAATCCCCGACATCGGGCGAAACGATGTCCCACGCGACGATCGAACGGGTGCTCTCGACAATCCGCGAGAACGGTTCGGTCAGCACCCGATCGAACTCGAACGGTATCCGCACGTTGCGATACGTCATCACGTGGTTCACGTAGAGATCCATGCGTGAACGCTCACCGTCGGGGAAGATCCGGACGAAAAAACCGGGGTGCGTGAGCAGAAATACTTTCACCTGATCGATCGAGGCGGTGCGGCGGTCATGCCGCACGATATACGTACCGGCGCCGAAAACCGGGTACGCCCCCGCGTGTTCGGGAGCAAATATCTGGTACACCGAGTCGCTCGACGCCTCGGCGCTGTACCGGACGAGCCGCCCACCGGACTGCCCGATCACACGCGTTGCACGAAGGGCGATCTCGGCCGCAGGAGCCGTGAAAGACGTTCGCATCGAGCGACGAGCCTCGGACGTGTCGACCGAGTCGCGGATATTCGCGTGAATCGCTACCGGAACAAGCGCCACCATCAAAAACGCGAGGCCGAAACTATACGATCCTGTCACCCTACGAGCCACCGTTCGTTTAATCGTGATTCGAGACCGGCGTTCCCTTTTGTCTTTCCCGCAACATAAACTCATCTATACTCTCCGCGTATACCGGCGAAACATCCATCTCCCGCGACGGGTACCCGGGTCCAAGCGCGTTCGCCCACGCCGTATACTTCCGCCGTACTGCCGCGGCGACGCAGGCAAGGTCGGCTCCGCGTGAAACCCGTTCGATCGGCGGCGAAGCGACGACACAGACATCGTGCCGCCCCGGGGCGGCCGCGGGATCGTACGCAGTGTACAACACCTCGCTCACTCTACAATCGTCACGTTTTTCGCCCGGAATGAGCGTCATGACTTCCAGACGCACGCGTCGGCGCAGCTCGAGAGAGGCGATTCGGCGCGTGTCACAGATGTAAACACCGGTAGGAAGATATAGTTTCGGATTCCGAGGATGGGGCGTTGCCGAAAGAGTCAATGCCGCACGAGATGCGATGTGCGCACCGAGCAGTTCGACGTCCGGGAATCGGCAGACGGGGTTCCCAATCGGAGAATACACGACGTAGAGAAACGATCGAGGCAACCCGGCCGCTTCCCTGAGAACGCGCGCGTCGCCGGTACTCCGCAAGATCGGGTTGAAATATGGATCGAGGACGAACCGTCCATCTCCGTCACGAACCGGCACGCGCGTGCATCGCACGACGCGCACGTCCTCAGGCCGTATTCCGAAGTATCGATTTCTTTCGAGCTGAGCGGTAAAACGGTCGTGCTCGTCGTCGTCACAGCCGAGAATCCACAGCGGTGCGCGTCCGAATCGATACGCGGCTGCCCTCACGCGCGACGCACACCGCTCGAGCAGCGACACGCCTTCCGCGTCTGGAAATCGCGCGGTCGGCGGAATGTTTGCGGTCCCGACGATTCCGCGTTCCGCACGAATCGGCGGCGTGATCACGGCGACATGACGGTTTGTATACGCGGTTTCCGCCGCGTCGAGAGCCCATTGCGGGACCGACTCGCGCGGGTACACAGGGTACACCCGCGGTTCGGGTGTGCTCGGGAGACCCCCGTGATCCTCCGGGACGTTTCTCGCGCAGAACTCGGCAGCCGCGAGCAGACGCCGCTGTACGGTGGGTTCGCGGCGGTCGAAGCCCAAAAAAAAGTTCTCCGCACCACGAACAGGAGCGCTATCGGGGAGCACGGGCTGTGCGATATCCCCTTCGCGCCGTGTGCGAACGGCGAGTTCAAGCAGATCCGCGCGAACACCGTTCACCGCGGCTTTCACGCGCGCAACTCGCGGGTTCCCGGACTCGGCAATTATTAGACGCGCGGCCTGTTTTATCGGAACACCACGGACCGAGACAAGGTAACGAACACGAAAGAGAATTTGCAGATCGGCCGTCGAGTACGCGCGTCGCCCGGACTTTGCCTTTTCGGGCGTGAGAATTCCTGACTCTTGTTCCCAGTACCGAAGGATATGTCGTGGAACGTCCAGCATGGACGAGACGTCACCGATCGAAAATCTGATCTCCATCGCTTTCGTCGCTCCTGCCGTCGCCTATTTCTTCGCTCCGTCACGCACATCGAGCTCGATCGGAATATCGCTCAGTCCAAACTCACGCCTGAGACTGTTGACGATGTATCCCTGGTACGCGGTCGGGAAGTTGCGCGCGGAGTTCGCGAACAGGACAAAACGCGTCGGGTTCGACGAAACTTGCGTCATGTATCGCGGCTTCCACCGGAACGGCCCACGCGTCGGCGGCGGCGTCGCCTCGACCCATCGAGCCAACGCGGCGTTCAAGCGTCCTGTCTCGATTCGAGTCGTAAGCCGGCGGAAAATCGCCTCGGTGAGAGTCAGGAGTTTTGGAACGCCCTCCCCGGTCGTCGCGGTGACCGGAAGGATCGGCGCAAAGCCAAGGACAGGGAAGACGTACCTGATCCGGTCCGAGAATGCGGTAAACGCGTTTGTGGTGTCCGGAGCGAGGTCCCACTTGTTCAGCACGATAACGATGCCGCGGCCTTTCCTCACCGCGTGCGCCGCGATCTTCTTGTCCTGATCCTCGAGACCGATCGTCGCGTCGATCATGAGATACACGATGTCGGCCTCGTCGATCGTCTTGATCGCGCGGTTCACCGAGTAGTACTCGACAGCCTCGGTGACGCGGCTTTTTTTCCTGATTCCGGCGGTATCGAGGATCGTGAAGGTTCGGCCCCGGAAAACAAACTCGTTCTCGACGACATCGCGCGTCGTTCCGGGAATGTCCGAGACGAGAGACGCGTTCCGCCCGATCAGGTAGTTCGCAAGAGTCGACTTCCCGGTGTTCGGCCGGCCGAG
>PXBQ01000331.1 GCA_003566875.1 Spirochaetaceae bacterium
AGAGTCGTGGTCGTGATCGACGACACGACGACCAAAATCGATACAACCAGCTACCAAGGGACAAAGAAATGAGCATCGACACAAACGTGGGCCGTCCCCGTATAAGGTACATTCGGCGGCTTGCAGTCGCAGTCGCATTGGCAGCAACGGTTACGCTTTTTAGCTGTTCTACCCGATTAATCGGCCACGGAGTCGTACTATGGAGTCCGGACGAATCACGACTCGAAACCGGGGCGATGATCGGTATCACCGAGACTCTTCGCATCACAAACACGTACGTGTATCTCGACGCTGCCGGAACAAAACAGGAGATCGCGACGTGGCGCGTACGATTCTTCGAGGAAGAATCTGAGGCGGCCGCGTTTGCCGAACGGTACGGCGAGTTCGAGCGCATCTTTGCGCGCGTGAATCAGAACGGCCTGCCTGTCCGCAACGAAATGTCACGTTTTTCCGAACGCGTGTACCGACTCCAACAGAACGAAGAGATCAAAGTCCTCGATCGCAGCGAGGAGATGCAAAACGAGGGAGGCCTCATCGCGTACTGGTACAACGTACTGACGTCCGACGGGACCGTTGGGTGGGTCTTCGGTCACCATCTCACAGTGTACGACTCGCTTACCGGCATCGTCGAGGAAGCCGACACCGACGCCGACCCGTTCATCGAAGCGCTGCTAACCGAAACGTGGCGGCCCGAGTACTACCGTGACATGATCGACACGCGCCGAATCGACCTTGCACGGTTCACCACGGCGCACGGATTGTTCCCCGACCCGGACCAGGGACGATTTACTCTTGTGCTGCCCGATCACACGAGACGCCTCGAGTATTCGGAGATCCGCGAGATCGGCGCGCGGCAGTACGAACTCGTCGGAACATCGGCCATCGTGACGTTTCACGATCGTAGCCAGATCACACTTCGTTATCCTCACGACGGGTCGTCACGAATCGTCAACTTCGTCGCGATATCGCGCGATATCGAGGAGATCATCGCCGAAGAGCGCGAGCGACGCGACGCGCTGTTCGAGCAGCTGGTCGAGCACGGTGAGACGGTGACCAGCGCAAACTACGGCCGGATCCGACTCCTCCCGAACAATCGCTTCGTGTGGCGAGGGTTCGAACTGCTCGTTCGCAACGGAATCGTCCCGCAGGGCACACCCGAGAGCGGATCGATAGACTTCCCACTTTTTCTGCCGAGCGAGTTGTCGGCACGATACGACGGCGCGCTTGCGTTCCGGTTCGACGACGTCGCGACACCGGCTCGATTCCTTTTCACGCTCGAGCCGGACGGCGTCAGGCTCAGGTTCATTCCGGACAGGTTCATAACCGACGCGTTAGTCACGTCCGAGCCGCCCGCGACGATCGTGATTTTTTTCACCCGGGAAACCGAAGAAGACGACGTCGTCGAGGACCAGGTTCTTGACGACGACTCTTCGGCTTCTCCCGACCCGTCCGCCGACGAGACAACCGAGGCGGGAGTCGGCGGCGGCGAGTAACGCGGGGAGTATCGTGGCGCACGTTCAACTGACCAATGTCTCGATCGCGTACGGTGACCGCGACATCCTTTCATCGGTAAACCTCACGGTGCGTGACCGAGAACGCGTGGCGCTCACCGGTGCGAACGGAAGCGGGAAGACAACCGTGATGCGACTCATCTCGCGCGAGATCACTCCGGACTCGGGCGAGATCTCGATACCGCGCGAGGCGCGCCTCGCGTACCTGCAGCAATCGGGGATCGAACACGCGGGCACAACGCTGTACGCCGAGCTCGAGACCGCGTTCGACGAGTTTCACGAGGTCGAGACCGAACGCCGTCGGATTGAACACGAACTCGAGACCGCGACGGACGGCAACGAGATCGCCGCGTTGCTCGCCGCGTACACCCCGCTTCAGGAACGGATCGAGCACAGCGGCTACTACACGCGCGCCGGCGAGATCGAGCGAATCGCGACCGGTCTCGGTTTTGCACGGGAGGATCTCGAGAGAAAGACCGACGAGTTCTCCGGCGGTTGGCAGATGCGGATCGCGCTCTCGAAGACGCTCCTGCGTACTCCCGGCGTGTTGCTGCTCGACGAGCCGACGAACTATCTCGACCTTGAAGCGCGCCTCTGGCTGCTTCAGCACCTACAGGCCTTTTCCGGCGCCGTCCTGTTCGTCGCGCACGATCGGTACTTTCTCGATAACGTCGCAACGTCGATCGCCGAGCTGTACATGGGTTCGATTACGGTGTACACGGGTGGATACACACGCTACGAGAAGATGCGCGAGGAACAGATGCAGGCGATCATCGCCGAATACGATAAGCAACAAGACGAGATTGCGAAGGCGGAGGACTTCATCCGGCGCTTTCGGTACAACTCGTCCAAAGCGCGTCTCGTTCAAAGTCGCGTCAAGTTGCTCGAGCGAATCGACCGGATCGAGATTCCCGACTCACTCAAGCGGATCCGGTTTCGGTTCCCGACGCCGCCGCACTCGGGTAAGAACGTCGTTTCGTTAGCGAACCTCGGCAAGTCGTACGGCTCGCGAGTCGTCCTCTCGGACGTCTCGTTCGATATTCGACGCGGAGAGAAACTCGTCGTCGTCGGTCGCAACGGCGCGGGGAAGTCGACTCTGCTCCGGATAATCGCAGGGCAGGACGACTCGTTCTCCGGCGAATGCAGGCTGGGTACCGACGTCTCGTACGCGTACTTCTCCGAAGAGAAGGCCGCCGCCCTGCCCGACGACTCGACCGTGATCGAACACCTCGAAAACGTCGCGCCAAATGAGTCGATGTCGCGGGTGCGCGACGTGCTCGGCGCGTTTCTGTTCCGCAACGATGACGTGCACAAGCCGATCGGTGTTCTGAGCGGCGGCGAACGCGCGCGTGCGCTGCTCGCGACGATGCTGTTGCGACCGGTCAACCTGCTCGTTCTCGACGAGCCGACCAATCATCTCGATTTGACGTCGAAAGACGTCCTGCTCGACGCGCTGACGAGTTACGCGGGAACGGTCGTATTCGTGTCGCACGACCGATACTTTATCGACCGGCTCGCGACGCGCGTCATCGAGCTCACGGCACCCGCGACGCCGAGTTCAACTCCGCGTACACGTGACTTCCCGGGTGATTACGCGTACTACCTGTATCGGCTCGAGGCCGAGACCGCCGGCGAGCGGGCTCCAAGCACGCGCCGGTCCACGAGTCCTTCCGAGAGTCCGGGAGTGGACGGCGCGAAGAGCGACCACGAACGCGACAAGAGCCGACGGTCTGAACTACGAAAGATCATCAACGAAGAGAACCGACTCATCGCGGAGATCGAAAAACTCGAGTCCGAGCACGCGTCGCTCGTGGAACGGCTCGCACTGCCGTCGGTCTACACCGACGGCGAAAAAACCAAGCGTCTCAAGGACACAATTTCCGAGTGCGAGCAACGTCGCGACGATGCGATACGCCGTTGGGAGCGACTCGAAGCGGAACGCGCGGTCTACTCTTGAGCGAGTGAGGTTTCGGGCCGATTTGGCGTTCGAGTCATTGCTGTTTGCCTAAACAGAAAAACGGCGCTATTTTCTCACCATGATCAAGATCGTGTCTTGGAATGTGAACGGCATCCGTGCGGCAGAAAAGAAGGGACTCGTCAAGATCATCGCCGCCGAGAAACCCGATATCCTGTGTCTTCAAGAGACAAAAGCGCACCCGTCACAACTCTCCGACGCGTTGACAGACCCCGTCGGATACAGCTCGTACTGGAGCTCGGCGGAGAAAAAAGGCTACAGCGGAGTCGCGCTGTTCTCGCGAGAGCGGCCGAGATCGGTCGATTTGCTCGGAGATGCGCGGTTCGACTCCGAAGGCCGCGTGCTCATCGCCGAATATCCCGACTTTGTCTTGATCACCGCGTACTTCCCGAACAGCCGCGACGGCGGCGCGAGGCTTGCGTACAAACTCGAGTTTTGCAGGACGATTCAAAAAAAATGCGATGAAATCGTCGCGTCGGGAAAAGACATCGTCATCAACGGTGATTTCAACGTTGCGCACCGGCCGATCGATCTCGAACACCCCGAGGCGAACGAGAACAGCGCGGGGTATCTACCCGCAGAACGCGCCTGGATGGACGGGTTCACGGATGCCGGATATCGGGACACGTTCCGGATGTTCAACCTCGATCCAAAAAACTACACATGGTGGTCGTACATGAACCGAGCACGCGAGAAAAACGTTGGATGGCGGATCGATTACCACTGCGTGAACGAACGGTTTGTCTCGCGAGTCGCCGGCGCGTCGATACGACCGGATATAATCGGTTCCGATCACTGTCCGGTCGAGCTTACACTGAAGCAAGGTTAACAGCATGGATGAACCACGTATACCGATCTTCCCGCTCAATACGGTGCTGATGCCGAGGATGCCTTTGCCGCTTCACGTTTTTGAGGAGAGGTATCGCATCATGATATCCGAGTGCATAACCGCCGGGCGTGAGTTCGGCGTCGTGAACGCGTCCGGATCTCGACTCCAAAACGTCGGTACGACCGCGGAAATCAAAAGCGTGATCAAGGAGTACGATGACGGTCGGCTCGATATTCTCAGTTTCGGCGCCGAGCGGTTCAGAATCCTTGAAGTTTTTGAGGACCGTCCGTACCTCACCGCCAAGGTGAGCATGTTCGGCGATGATACGAATGACGATGAAGAAGCGCTCGCGGACGTGGTAAGCGATGCGGTCGCGACGCTCGCTGAGTTTGCAGAAGTCACGGGCACCGCGCTCGACATCGCGCCGCTCACGGACATAGACGCGGAGCAGCTCTCGTTCCTGATCGCTGTGACCGACATCTTCTCTAACGACGACCGCCAGAGTTTCATCGAAATGACGTGCACCGTCGAGAGGCTGGAGAAAGCCTCAGAAGCGGTCCGCCGAAGCACGATCATGCGTAAGGCGGTCCGGGAGATTCGCCACGTGGTCGGCGACTCCGTCGACATAACGCACCTCTTCAACTGACCAGCCGCCCAAGACCTAACTGTCGCTCTCCGCGCGCTTGATCTATCTCAACGATCTATATCGCGGTTTTCAGCATCTCACTTTTCAGCGTTACGGAAGCTAAGCGATGCGGAGTTGATACAGTACCGCAAACCCGTCGGCTGCGGACCATCGGGAAAGACGTGGCCGAGGTGAGCGTCGCACCGGGCACAAACTACTTCGGTCCGGACCATGCCGTGAGACCGGTCCTGATTCTCGATAATCGCGTCGGGCTCGATCGGCGCGAAGAAACTTGGCCACCCGCTCCCCGAGTCGTACTTCGTTTCCGAATCGAACAACTGACGCCCACAACACGCGCACTCGTACGTGCCGGCATCGTGCATATTGTAGTACTTGCCCGTGAACGCGGGCTCCGTGCCTTTTTTTCGTGCGATGCGGTACTGATCGGGCGCGAGCGATCTTTTCCACTCTTCGTCAGATTTCAGTATCTTGTCGTCGGTCTTGAGTTTGTCATTCATGCTTCACCGTCCCGATCAAAGTTACTCGATCGCGGCCGACACGGCAAGAAAAAGCCTATAGAACTGCTCCCGTTAATCCTGTGGTTAGCAATTTCTTCGCCAAGGTGTTAAGATACTCCATACATGGACTTGAAACTCGTCGGCAACGTGAACAACATCAGGGAGGCAGCGAACGAGTTGCATCAAGTGTACGGTCACGAGTCCGACACGTCGTCCGATACGCGGCTCGGGAAAGAAGATCTTAAATTCATGATCGAGCGTATTCGCGATGGCGAATCTCGCAAATTGTTCCTGTGGCTGCTCGACGTCGTGATCGACATCACGGCAACGATGCAGTGGTGGAAACAATCCGAGAAGTTCATGACCGAGGTCCAGTGGGTCAGAAAAAAGATTGGCGACTCGGACGTGATGAGACGGCTTTCGCAGAGCGACTTCGAGAACGGAATCCCGGACGGAGTTCTAGACGTCATCAACCGGCACATCGAGCAAGGTGACCGTGCAAAGGTTCAAGAGATGTTGCCCGATAACTACATAAGGCGAGGTTATGCAAAAATCGACTACCAGGCGTTGCGACAGGTCTTCGAGGAGCGGAATCATTACTCCGAGGGCGACTGGGCGACGTTTTGTCGATTTGTCGAAACACTCCCGTACGCGGGATTGATCACCGAAACAGCAAAAAAGCCGGTATGGGAAATCGACGGTTAGAATAGAGGAGAATACCATGGATGCTTACAGGACCCGAATTTCGGCGCTCGAAAAAGAGATCAAGAAAAACACGACGGTTATCGCGGACTCTCACCTCGCGGTCGGAAAGGTTCTCTTTGAGAAGAAACGATCGGTGCTCTCGGATGAGAAGTTTTCCGAAGTTGTTGAAAACGCCGGCAAACTCACCCAGGAGTTGACCGAGCGGAAAAACGCGATAGAGCGAATCCGGGAGATCGATCGCAAGATCGACGAGACCAACGCGACGATCGACGATACGCGGACCGCGGAAAAAGAGATCAACCAGGACCTCGGCCCCGTGTACGAGGCAATCGGCGAGAAGGCGTACTCGGTCTACCGCGCAAACGCACTCACCGACACCGAGTACGACGAGGCGTTCGAAGAGCCGGCTAAGCTCACCGAGGAGCTCATCCAGATCGATCATGACCTTTTGCGGCATCAATCGGAGCTCGAATCGAAACCGATACTCGAGAAGATGGTCGTCCGCGGCAAGATCGTGCTTCTCAAGAACAGGAAAGCCGCGCGACAGAGCGCGTTGCCGCGTGCATACCGGAAAACCGGAGAGCTCATCGCCGCTTCGGGGTTTATTGAATCGGTCAAGAATCCGTCTTTGAACGATACCGCGGCACCGTACTTCGAAGCGGCCGAGCGACTCGAAGCGCTGCGCGAAAAACGCGAGCGCCTCACGACGGAGATCGCCGAGCTCGAGACCGAGCTCGAGTCTCTCGGTGTCGAAAAAAAGGTCAACCGCCGTGTGCACGAGCTTGAGACTCGGATCGGCGAGATCCAATCGGAGTTGAACGAGTGTTTTCGTCGGATCGGCGAGCTCTACTTATCGGACGACGCGGCCGAGATCTATCCCGAAATAAAAGAACACGCCGAGCAGATAAAGACGTGTTTCGAACAGAATCGCGAGAACGAGGCGTTGATCGATAAATTGAACGCCGCAATACAGATCCGCATCATCACCGATGACGTCGCACGCATGCAGAACCAGATTGCCGGCCACCAACGTCAAATCGAAGAGAGTAACGCCAAGATCGCGGAATTCGAGTCGTCGATAGAAAGTTCGGAGAAAGAAAAAAAACGGCTCATCAAAGTCCGTGGCCCGGAAGAAGGATTACTCGAGTAGCCGGCCCCGGACCGGCGTGGCGACGTCATCGATCGCCGACGTACGACACCTCAAGCGCAAACTCGCTACCGAGTACGTCGTTGTTCATCGGCTGAACGACTATGAGCACCGTTTCGCCGGCGACCAACTCGACCGAAAACGAATCGAGATAGTCGAACCGCAGAAAATTGCGTGCGATCACCGCGCCCGATTGGTCCTCGACGGTTACCACTGTCGGCGCCTCGGCGTGGTGGTCGTTCGTAATCAAGTAGGGTCCTGATCGATCCGCAACCAAGAGTAAACGCACCGAATCGGTCGAGAGTCTTCCTCGACGCGGCGGACCGTCGACCCGGATTCGGTCGTGGTCGTCGAGCTGCACCGCGACGCCGACTTGTGGCTCGTCTTGCAGCGTGTACGCGACCATCTCGCCGTCGCTGAATACCACGAATACTCTGCGCGAATCCGACACAACATCGTTGGTAATCGCACCCGCGTGTTCAACACGCCGGGCGCGAGCGCCGTCGGCGAGTTGGTGCACAACAATAGTGCCGTCGGTCGAGGTAAATAGTACCGTCGTCCCGATGATGACCGGTCCGGCGACGTACTCACCCCGCCCGACCATCCGCCACAGCTCGGCCCCGGTTTCGGCAACGATCGCGTGCGCGACACCGGCCAGAGTCGCAACGATCACGATCCCGTCGCCTACGGCCGCGCCCCCGTAGATCGGACCGATGGTCTCGTATCTCCAGTTTTCGATCCCCGACGAGAGATCGAGCGCGTGGAGTGACCCGGTCATCGTAACGACAAATACCGTGCCGTGGTGCGCGGTCACCGCCGCTTTGATCGCGCGGTCGAGATCGTGCTCCCAGACCGGGCTTCCGTTGGCCGCGACAATCGCGTAGACGCGCCCACTCTCGGTTGCGACAACGAGCAGATCATCGATCGTCGCTATGCCGGTCAGCGCGCCCGACAACGTGCGTTCCCACAGAACATCACCGGTGTTCGGATCGAACCCCGTTAATACCCCCGAACGTGCACCGAACAGGATCACGCCATCCGTTACCGCCGGCGACGCGGTGACTCTCCCGTCGATGCGGGCACTCCACCGTACCGATCCGTCGCCGTCGCGCAGCGCGATTATGTTCCCGTCGTGTGCGGCGACATAGACCGTGTCTCCCAACACCGTCGGAGCGACAAAACTCGAGTCGCCGAACTCTGTCGTCCACTCGATACGGTCTTGCGCGAGCGACAATTTCCGCGCGACGCCGTCGATTGTCACGACGTAAAGACCGTCGTGAAAAACCACCGGGCTTTCGGCTACCGGCGCGCCAAACGCTGTCGTCCACGAAGTGTCGACCGGGACTCCCCTCCCGACATATGCCCCAAGCCTGCCGTCACCGCCCCGGAAACCCGACGATCCCGCCCGGACGGGGGAAACTGCAGGACTCTCATCAGGAACAGGTACCGGTTTGTCTTCGACAATCGGCTCGCGGTCGCCGCACGCAGCGACGATGAGAAACAGGCACACCACGAGCAAAATCGATATTGCGCGCAGAAATTCTCGGTAAAGGCACGCCGTACTATACATTTACTATTCATCCTCCGTTACGATCGTCGAAGCGAGATCCCGAACTCGGGCCCGAATAACCTCGACGGTCGCCGGATCGAGTTCGCCGGTACTCGCGGCAATCTCGATACGCTCGAAGAGAGTCCCGACAGTAGCTTCATCGTACCGCGTAACGCCCTCGACGACTCGAAGCAACTCTCGCGACCGGGCGTGAAACGTTTCAGCTTTGACGGTGCGTTCGTACCGAACCAGATCATCGATAAACGCGTCGAGATACCGCGTCACGGCCTCTCGGGTAGATCCGTTCTCGAGGTCCCAGACACGATGGATCGCCGCGACGGCTTCGTGAGCTGAGATCCGGAACGCGGCGACCTCATCGAGAATCCGATCAGTCAACTGGACGCGTTTACCAAACACGGTCCGGTTGTCGAATGCCACGTCGCCGGCGAAGCCGTTCAATAAACCGGTTCCGATATCGCGAACATTTGTCCAGCCGCGCAACGCGGTCTCGAAACGCCTCAGGGGGTC
>PXBQ01000253.1 GCA_003566875.1 Spirochaetaceae bacterium
TGAGTCCGAAAGAGAATCAAATGGTTCTGAACGGGTTGTACACCGCGTTCAATACCGTGTTGAAACGGCACGGCGGATACCTGAACAAAATCGAAGGCGACAGTCTCATGTTCCACTACGGCGGATTTCTCGATCCCCGTGTACGCGACCTCACGGAGGACGAGGCGATCAAGTACATCGCGCGCGAGCTGTTCTACTCGTGCATCGAGATGCAGCGCGTCTGCGTGTTGTTCAACCAGGCAAACGATCGTTTCTTGAATGAGAACGTCTCGAAAGATACGCGCGAGGACCTCGAACGTGCGTTCGAGATCATCTCGACATTGCGACGGTCGTACGAACTCTCGTCGTCGATGAACGCGTTTTTTCAGATACGGATTCGTATCGGCGCCAACATAGGCGAAGTGATTATCGGAAATTTCGGTCCCGACGGTGCAAAACAGTGGGACGTAATCGGTCTACCGGTGATCGATGCGAAACGAATGGAGTCGACGGCACCGATCGGCGGACTTCGGATCTCGGAGCAGTTCTACCGGACTCTCGAGTCAACGGGTATCGCCGACGACTACTATCGTCGGTTCAGGCGCGAAGCCGAAGCGCTGTTCGGTCAATACCGCTCCATCACAAAAGACGAGTTGTATAAGTTCGGCACCGTCGTTTTGAAAGACAAAAAAAGCGTCGTGTTCAACACATACAGCGTTCAGGTCAACCCCGGCCTGCCCGAGCAGATTCAGGAACAAGTGACGGAGCTGCTCACGAAAGGGCATCAAGGAGCGGACCGCATCGTGCAAATGCTCCAGTACTATCGCGGCAACCCGTTCGTGACGAATGCAATCGAGAAAGTGTTTGCGTCTAATTCGGTAAGTATCCGAAAGGCGTACATTTACAAGTTGTTATTCCCGAAAAAGTACGCGGTTCTCGAACGGAAGTTCAGTGGGGACTACACCGGCCTCGACGAGTTCATCGGCCGGAAGTACTCGCTCTACTATCTCTTCGAGAGTCTCGGCCGGTACCAGGACACGATCAAACAGGATCCTGATATGCCCAGCGACGAGACCGAGTTCCTGGGTTACGAGTCGTACCTTGCTCACAGGTCAAACAAGATCGTCGAGCAGTACAACTTAAAGAAGGCGCACTTGATCAGGAAGTCTTACTTCTTTAACGTCGTGTATCCGCTTGTTTTCACGAGTATCCGAACGAGCATTCTCGAGCGTCAGTACGACAGCGAAGAGGAAGAGATAGAGACGCTCGAAGAGCTCGAAAACGGCGAGGGCGACGCGGGAAGCGACGTGCAAGGGGACGTGGAAGAGCTGGAAGACCTGGACGAGCTCGAAGAGCTGGGATAGCTGGAAGAAACCGATAATCGGGAAGAGCCCGGCTCTCCACCGACCTCGTGATCGACAGGCACGGTACCGGCGGAGTGCTGCCCGTGTCTCAACCGTTCCGTACCGACAACGATGAGAGAATGAGCCGCGCCGCGTGATGCGCGCCGATTATGTTCTTGCTCGGCGGCCCGAGTTCCATGTCCGCGAGTTCGCCCGCGACACGGATGCAGTCGGTCCAGCGGAGCGTCCGGTCGGGGATCGGGTAGCCGTCCGGAGCGAGCGGTGCGCCAAAATCGCGCGCGATCATCGCGACGAGTTCCGATGCTGGTGGCCCGGCTTTGAACCCCGTGGCCAAAACGACGTGGTCGCCCGTGACTATGTCTGGTCCTGTGCTGTCGCGCGCGACGACCGAGAGGTTCACGGTGCGGGTCGAGTCGTCGCTCGATGCGCGGATGATATCGCCGACCTTGAGTACGATCCGGCCCCGCGCGACCGCCGATCGGAACGCGTTCAGTACGTCGGGCGGAATCGTGCCGGGATACCGCGCGCTTGAGATGATCCGCCTGCGTTCAACGGGATCACGAACCGAGAGAAAAAAGCGTCGACATTTGGGCCCGATGTAACACGGATCGCTGTCGAATCTCGACTCGCGTACGTCGTGGCGCGACACCACGATGACCTTGAGACCCGCCGCGGCTGATTCGAGCGCTTTTTGCGTCGCGGTGATCCCACCACCGACGATCAAGACCGTGCCGGACAACGGTCCGGCGTCTCTATTTACGTCAAACACGTGACTAAACCGTCGATCGGTGCCGTTCCACCACTCGGGGTACGACGCGGCCTCGTTCATACTTACGGCGAGAATTACGTTACGTGCGTCTATCGCGCCGGCGTCAGTTTCAACGCGTGCTCCGTTTCGGATCCGTACGACGCGTCGCGCGCGCCCGGTTACGCGCAGATCGGCGAGTGAAAACTCGGCGAGGACATGGGCGGCGTGGCGTTGGAAGAGTTCAAGCGACGGCCGCGCGTACGGCTCGACAAAGTGTTCGGCTCCCACTCCGGCGACGCGCGCGTATCGTCGCAGAGCACGGAAGTCGAGATCCAGGTTGTGGCTGCTCGGAGAGCGCAGGAAGACCATGCCGCATTTCCCGGTGTGGCGGCGCCAGAGGTACAGCGGCTCGTCCCACGGGTCTATGACGCGAATCGCCGCGCGGCGAACACCGCCGGCAGCGGTGAGGGCGTGCGAGATGAACGTGCCGTGGATGCCACCTCCGATGATCAGCCAGTCGAGCATACCGGAGTATACCCGTCGATCTACGTTCGGAAAAGCCCGGAAAATTTTTCTGAGAACGATACTGCAATAACGACCACGGAATGGTAGGCCAATCTGTAAAAGACGAGTACAGTGGACGATATGGATACAGACGTAGTCGTTATCGGAAGTGGGCATAATGGGCTCGTGTGCGGAGCGTATCTCGCACGGGCGGGGTACACTGTAACGGTGCTCGAGCGTCGGGACACAATCGGCGGTGCGGTCTGTACCGAGCAGATGTTTGGCGGGTACAAAATGGACGTGGGAGGATCGGCTCATTTTATGATCCACCACACGCCGATCGTCGCCGACCTGGAGCTCGCCAAGTACGGTCTCGAGTACATTCCCCTTGACCCGTTTATGGTCGCGCCGTTTGACGACGGGAGCTCGATCTCGTTTTACCGGAGCCTTGACCGAACGTGCGAGAGCATTGCGCGGGTGAGTCAGCACGACGCCGAAGCGTACCGAGAGTTCATACGCCTCTGGAAACCGTTGAACGAAGCGGTTTTTGAGGTGTTTCTCAAACCGCCGACCGCGCGTTCGATTCTCTCTACGTTTGCTTTTCGGAAGATCAACGACTCGCGGACGGGCAAAATAACGATGTTGAAGCAAATCTTTCAGAGTTACGGAAGGTTCATTGACGACACCTTCGAAAGCCCGCAGATGCGTGCCGCGCTGGCGTGGTGGGGCGCCCAGAGCGGACCCCCGCCGATCGATGCCGCGTCCGCGGAGTTCATCGGCTGGCACTCGGTAGTACATGGAAACGGTCCTGCTCGGCCCAGGGGAGGGTCAGGTATGTTGACGCAGGCGCTCGCCGCGTACATCCGCGATCACGGCGGTACCGTGCTTCCGAACGCTGAGGTGACGCGGATCCTCGTTGAAAACGGGCGCGCGGTCGGCGTTGAAACGGTTGCCGGTGAGAGAGTGACCGCGCGTCGTGTCGTCTCAAACGCTCACGTTCATCCGACGTTCCTCAAAATGCTCGACGACTGGACTCCGCCCGCGCTCGCAGAGAAGATCCGCAAGATTCACGTGGGAAACGGTTTTGGAATGGTATTGCGGTGCGCGATGGACAGACTCCCTCGGTACCAGGTCGCAGACCCCGACGAAGCGGTTCTTGGGCTGCAGCTGCTCTGCCCGAGTAGCCAGTACCTCAACGATGCGTACGCCGACTATCTCCGAGGAATGCCGTCAAACGATCCCGCCGCGATTGGTATGACGTTCAGCGCGATCGACCCGACTCTCGCTCCGGAAGGTAAACACGTTCTGTTCGTCTGGGGGCAGTACTATCCCTTTGCGTTGCGCGACGGAGTGAAGTGGCCTGAGATCGCCGAACGCGAAAAGGAGAAACTCCTCGGTGTGGTCGAAAGGTACGCACCGGGAACCCGTGACGCGGTTCGCGACGTGTATGTACAGACGCCCGATGTTATCTCCGAAAAACACGCGATGCCGAACGCGAACGTGATGCACGTCGAAATGGTCATTGACCAGATGTTCATGTTCCGCCCGATCCCCGAGCTCTCGCGCTACCAGACACCGTTGCCCGGCCTCTTTCTTGCGAGCGCGGGTATGCACCCCGGAGGTGGAATTTTTGGCGCTCCGGGGTACAACTGCGCTGCCGTTGTCAAGAAATCGCTTCGTCGTCGTAGATGATGTCGGCGTCTTTACGGCCGGTGCCGGATTGACTTAGTGAACTCTTCCCAGGCGGTCTCGCGCTGGCGTTTTGAGTACGCGGCGGTTGCGTCGCCGCCGGCTCGTACGGGGCGGGGCGGCGATGGCGACTGGCGCTTACTCGCCCCAGGATCGGATCGACGCGAGGTTCGACTCGATCCCGATCGGCGCGAAGAAGCAGGTTTTCCGATCGTACGCTGCGCGGTCGCTCGCCGAGGACTGGCTCCCGAATTTTGCACGGTTCCGGACTCCTCCATCGCTGCCCGCCCGATCACCGTTCCTGCCGTATCGCGCCGTGCGGGGGCGTCGAGGTATACGGACCTCAAGCTCTCGTAGCCTCCGGAGAGCTTTATCCAAAGCCGCAGAAAAACGCCGAGCCGCGGCCACGCGGCGTCGAACAGCTCGTGCCGGTACAAGCCGAAGACCTCCGCGTAATCCTTAAGCTTCATTGTGTTGGGGACAAAAAACGCTGCGAGTTTTTTCTTGAGATTGTCTACCGAGTTGACCTGTTTTGAGTTCTTGCCGTGAAGGATGATCGCTTCCGCGAGCATGGTCGGCTTTTTCAAGAGAGAATCGACAAAACTATCGGCGATCTCGACGCGTTGCCGGATGTCCGCGTCAAAATTCCGGTGCGTCGTGAACACTGTGTTCGTGCCGCGGTTCATCGCTCGTAATCGTTGCGTCATCTCGTCGATATACTCGGCCTTGAGTTCCTCGGCGAGTTCCGCGAAACGTTTCATGAAAGCGGGTGCAATATTGTCGCGATGAACTACATAGCGGCCGAGTTCAACGATCGTCGGCAGTTCGTGACGGTCCTTCTGTTCCAGGTGTTTGGCGGCAAACTCGCCGATAAAAACATCGGGGTCGGCGTGTTTCTCGGCGAATTCTCTGAGCCGAGTCGCAAATCCATCCGCGTCGATCAACGCTTCAAGGCCGGTTTTTGCGTTGTGGACAATCGCCTGCATGTCGAGATCGCGTTCGGTTTCTGCACGCGCGTTCTTTTCGGCGAGAGCGTTCTGCGCTGCGACGATTAGGCGAACGATCGCGGCAGCCTGAAAAAACTCGTTGTCCGGAGTTCCCGTCCGTGGATCTTTCACCGCGTCGATTTTTTCGTGGCACTTGTCGCAGAGCGCGATCCAGAACGCCGCGTCCTTCGACGCGAGCTTCTTCGCCAACACAATAATACCGGTTTCAGAGACTTTTGCGACGCGTTCGAGAAGATCGTTACTCTGCAGATAGTATCGGAGTTTGTGAATTGCGAGCGCGAGTAGCCGTTTCAGCGACCGTCCGGTAACGTAACACGACTCGTTGTGACACGGGACTCGGAAAATGACGTCGTCGAGGGTCGGTTTCTCCATGAACGCGACTAGTGCCTCGGGTGTCGCATCGTCGATAAACGCTTCGGGAATTTGGATCTTTCGTCCCGCGAGAGTCGATTCGGTTGGAAGCGCGTGCACGATCGACTCGCTCACCGAAAGGAGCTCATCGTCTAGTGCGTCGGCGTAAAACGCTTTCTCCCGTTCGGAGAACAACCGGATCGTGCCCGGTTGAGCTCTTCCGTCGGAAAGTGAACGAGCCAGTAACGCTACTCCGTGTAGGCGGAGTTTCTCGATCAATCGGTTGAGGTCGGAACTCTTCCCGGCATCGTCTATTCCCGAGAGCGCGCAAAAGCGTTGATACGAGATTGCAGGCTCCCATTGAGCGCAGAGCTTATGAAAGATCTCTCGTTCACGCGGGGTGAAACTTCCAAGCTGGGAGAGAAAGAGTTCCCTTTCCGACGGATCCGCGGATACGTACGGAGGCTCTCCACCGTGTCCGCCGGTATCTTGCGATATACCCACTGGAAAAAGTATAGTACAGATGCGCGCGCGAGAGAAGGGGGTAAGGATGCGAGCAGTGGAGCAGGGATCGTGGAGGTTTTACGGGTGACCAAAAAAGACGCGTATAGCTTCGAGACGTTATCGATGTTGTTCGACGAAACCGCGGCGAGGCCGCTGAAAAACGCCGATAAGTACGTGATTTTCAGCGATCTTCACATGGGCACCGGACGAAAAACGGACGATTTCAGGAGCAATGCACAAATTTTTGTCGAGGTACTCCGGAGGCGATACCTGCCCGAGGGTTACACTTTGATCCTAAACGGCGACGTCGAGGAGCTTCAGAGGTTCACTTTTGACTCGATTCAGCGTCGCTGGGTAGATGTGTACGAAGTTTTTGATGAATTCGAACGCGACGGACGATTCATCCGTATCGTCGGAAACCACGATCTAGCGTTGTCGTACGGGTTAAACGATATCAAGCCGCACGACGCCGTTACACTCGACTACCATGGAAACAAGATCTTTATTTTTCACGGGCACCAAACCGCATCGCGGTACATCCGCCACCATGCTCTTGTCGGGTTGGTTTTGAAGTACATCGCAAATCCGCTCAAGATCAAAAACTACACGGTCGCTCACGATAGCCGGAAGAAGTTCAAGACCGAGAAACGTGTATACGAGTTTGCGAACGCGAACAAGATCATCGCGGTGATCGGGCACACGCACCGGCCCTTGTTCGAGTCGATGTCGAAAATCGACTCGTTAAAGTTTGAGGTTGAGCGCCTCTGCCGTAAGTATCCCAAATCTTCCGACAAAAAGAAGGGAAAAATTGAACACAAAATCACACTGCTGAAGTCTGAGCTCGATGCGGTGGTCGAGAGCGAGGAGAAGTATGGCTCGCACGAAAGCTTGTATCGAGAAAACCTCGTCGTGCCGTGCATGTTCAACTCCGGATCGGTCCTCGGAAAACGCGGAATCACGGGGCTGGAACTCACCGACGGCGAGATAGGATTGGTCCATTGGTTTGACAGGCGAAAATCTAAAAAGTATCTTCAGTACGAGAATTATCAGGCGCATCAACTTGGGGACACCGATTACTTCCAGGTGATCATCAAGCGTGACAACTTGTCGTACATTTTTTCTCGAATCAAACTTCTCGCGTGACGTTCGGTCTGTCCGTTGACGTTGTCGACGGGAGGGATTCACGTTGAGATCCAAAAGGGGAGCGCAAAATGGGAGAAACGACTGCGGAGAAAATCGCCCGGTATATCGGTGAGAAGAACTACCTTGCCGCGTACATGACCGTCAAGAACGGCGGTCTGACCGAGGACGAGAAAATCGAGACGACCTGCAGACTCGTGACGAAAATACTCGACGACTTGTCTCTGGACTCGATAAAAAAGAATCCTGAACGCGCCGTGTACCTCCGGTCGCTGCTCGCGTGGATTTTCCGCGACGTACCCGGGTTGTCGTCATTGTACCGCGAGCAGCTGCGCGGCGTTCAGGACGGCGGTGATCCGATGATGACGTTGTACAAAAACCTGAGAATTCTGAACGACGTCGCGACCGGAAAGAAGAGTTTCGCCGAAGGTGTGGAAGAGAGTGTCGACGCCGTGCGGCGCGGATTCGAAGACGCGCCGCACGGCGACGTCTCGGACTCGATGAAAGGTTTCGCCGAGAAGGCCGAAGATGGGGTGCGCCGCGGGTTTCAGCAGTTCACCGAGTTTTTTGACACGATCACCGAATCGGCGCGCAGACAAAACGCCGCGCGCGACAACGCCGAGCGCGATGCCGACACGACGGATGCACCGCACGAGTCGTCGGCGGACGACGGCATCAGGGTCGATATCGTCGACGAAGACGACGAGACGCGGTAGCGTACAGCGAGGATCGTGGCGTTATCCGGGATACTCCGAGCAAGATCCGGTTGAGTGCTCCGGGTACGCTGAGTACTTGGTTTTTTTCAAGGCACCGAAGCGAGTGTTTCACCACCGCTTCGGGACTGCTCCATCTGATGAGCCCTCGGCTCCGTCGTTCTCTGTCCGGGATCAAGCCGTCGCGATGGAAATCGGTGTGTACGTACCCGGGCGCAAGAGCCTGAAAACGGACAATCGACGGATCGAACTCGAGCGAGACGCACTCGGTGAGCGCGATCAAGTACGCTTTCGACGCTACGTACGTCGAGGCATACGGCACCGCGAGATACGCGGCGAGAGACGCGACGTTCACGACGCATCCGTGACCGCGTCTTTCCATTTCCGGGACCGTCGCGTACATGAGGCGCATCGGGACGTCGATGTGTACCGTGTTTATGCGGTCGTTACCGTTTGGATCCTCGATGAACGGCTTTCCTGTCGCGAAACCCGCGTTATTCACGAGATACTCGGTATCGGCAGCGCGAGCGATTTCGCTACAGAGCGCGTCGACCGCGCTGCTATCCGACAACTCGATAACTCGGGCGTCGACCGAGGGCGCGCCGGCCTGGCGTGCTTCCTCTGCGACCGCTTCGAGCAGCGAACGCCGGCGTCCCGTGACGAGCAGGCGGTATCCCAGATGCGCGAGAGCGATCGCGTACGCACGGCCGATCCCGCTGGTCGCCCCGGTCACGACAGCACGGCCGCCGTTGCGCGGATTGGTAAACACGTTCGTTTTCGTCGAGGTCATCGTGTAACTATTCCTTGAGTCGATGGTTTTATGGCTGTACGGTCGTTGGAGCTATGGCATCACTCGATGCAAAAGCCTCGGCCGTCGCTAACACTTCCGACACGGGCCCCTGGAGTTTCTGACCTCCTTTACTCCGGGGGCTGTTTTTTTCAAATGTCCGTTCGCGGAAAGTGCGATGCCCTGCGCCGCCGAGCGGTGCGGCGAACAATGCGGGCGCGGGCGTAAGGCGCTAAAGAACCTTGAGCACTCCGCCGGCAAATGTGAATCCACCTCCGAATGCCGTGAGCCCGATGCGGTCTCCCGTGGTACGCGTTCCAACGAGCTGCTCGAGGCAGAGCGGGATCGTATTGGACGAAGTATTCCCGTGATCTTCAATATTTGAGTACATGCGATCCTTCGACGCTTTGATCCGCTGACGGATCGCGTTGATAATCCGCTGGTTCGCCTGATGCGGAACGATGAGGTCGAGTTCGTCGACTGTCGTCTCGGCGACCACACACGCTTTTTGCAGCATCGCGATCATATGTTTAACGGCTTCCTGGAACACTTTTGGGCCGTCCATCGAGACAAACTCGTTTTCGCCGATCGGAA
>PXBQ01000150.1 GCA_003566875.1 Spirochaetaceae bacterium
AGACATCGCGAGCGTGTTTCGCAAGACCTGCCAAAACCTCGGCTCGGCAAAGAGTGTCCGGAACTGCAAAAGACCGACCCACTCCTGGTCGAGGAACCCTCGTCCCGGCCGGAAACTTTGAAACGCCATCACCCAACCGAAAATCGGCCCGTACCTGAAGATCAAAAGATGGACCAAAAACGGGATCGACATGAGCAGAAGCATGCTCTGGTTCCGGAGCAGTTTCTTGAAACTCCGTCGGGGCAGCATCAAGTCTTCGAGCACGACGTTGCCGCCTCGATTTGGCCTGGAAGCATCGAATGAGCTCATGCATTCCTCCTGAAATGGATTACAGCGCGTAGTGCGGATTGCGCGGACACAAAACGGTGTCCGGCCGTACGGCCGGACACCACATAAGGGCTACAGGACACGGTCGGATCATTACCCGCCGGCCGCTTCGACGCGGGCGTCGATTGCGCGCTGGAGGAACGCCGTGTGCGCGTCGCGGTCCGCTTGCGGAATGCGATTGATCTCCGCAAGGAACTCGTTCCAGACGCGATCGTACTCGCCGGGGCCCGCCATGATCAGGCGCGGGATGAAACGACGGCGCGCTTCCGCGATCCGCTCTCCGGTGATTGATTCCGGACTGTCGGGAGGCATTGTGATTGTCCACGCAGGGAAGTACGTCGTGCGCCGCATGTCGGGCGGTGGAAACAATGCCGCGAACGTCTCAACACCGTACGCGCTCAGGACTTCGCGCTCTTGCGGGCGGCGAGCCGCTGCGTAGACGCTCGGTTGACTCCCCGGGCCTATGTTATTGATTCCGTCGGGATACAACGAGCCGGCGTCGAGCCGCAGGAAGTTCGACCAGTAGTGCGCGCCGTACGTATGGCGGACCCAGTCGAGATCCTGCCACTGCGCGACTTGCTCGGGTGTCCGGTAGAACAGGCCGTTCGCATCGACGTTATAGTCGATGCCTTCACGACCCCACTGCCTCATCACGTGCGTATCCCACTTCGCGAGGAAGTCGAAGTACTCCATGAGCCCTTCGGGATCGCGCGCCTGCGTGCTGATCGTGATTCCCTCGGAGACCTGCGGTTGTGGCGGATTCACGATCGTCGGCTCGTTCCCGTCGAGAACGGTCGGCATCGCGACGTACCATCGACCCTGGTTCTGGTCGAGAAGCAGGTTCTGAACCGTCTGGAACTGCCAGTCCTGGTCGTAAAACGCGAGGATGTTTCCACCCGAGAGTTTTGCGAGGTACTGATCGTAGTCCATTACGAACGACTCGGTGTCGTACAGGCCGGCGAGATGGATCTTGTTGTAGAGTTTATAGATCCGGTACGCGTTGTCGTTCGCGTAGAACGGACTCGCGACCCAGCGGCCGTTGACCCAGTCGACGTCGATCGATCCGTCGTTCGGATGCCCACTCAGGATGTGCGGGGCGTTCATGACCGGGAACTCGCGCCAGCTCCAGAAAAGACCCGTGAACGCGTACGTCTTGTTTCCGTCGATCGTCGGGTTCTCCTGCGCGTAGCGGATGAGGAGGTCGACCATCTCTTCGACGTTGTTCGGCATCGGGTAGTCGAAGTACTCGAGGACCGCCTGTTGTACGAACAGCCCGTGCCCCGGGTTCGGGGCCCGATACTCGTCGCCGTACGGCATGACCTGAGGGAACCAGTAGATGTTGCCGTCGGGTTGGCGGAACATCTCCATTCGGCCTTCGTACATCGCCTTGATGTTCGGACCGTGCGACTCGATCAGGTCGTTGAGAGGGATCGCGGCGCCCGCGTTCAGCAGGATCTGCGTGTAGTTGCGCGGATGAATCGCGTCGGGGTAGTCGCCCGATGCGGCGATCAGGCCGACTTTCTGTTGCAGGTCGCCGACGTTGAACTCCCAGTTGATCCGGACGCCGGTCTGTTCCTCGAGCCAGTTCCCGAAAATCGTCCCTTCAATCGGGTAATCGACGTTCTCGTAACCCAGGAATACGTCGTACTCCCGAATTCCAGTGGTCGCCGCTTCTTTCTTGCCGCCCGCGAACGCGAACGCCGCAAAACTCAGAAGCACGAGCACGATGAGCAATTTTCTCATAGCTCACTCCTTATAATTGAATTGAATTCAGCGTAACACCGATTCGGGGATACGCAACCGGACATATCTTCGTTTTGTCCCGGACAAACCCAATGTTTCAGCGTGTATTTGTGTATACAGGAGGTTTTGGAAGCCGTCAGGAATCAGGCGCGCCACGGAATACCACGGGAGTGACGCCGGTCTCACGTTTGAACTGCTCGACGAAGAACTCCGCGTCGCGGTAGCCGACACTCGCGGCGACTTCGGGGATACGAAGATCGGTCGTTGTGAGTAGTTTTTTTGCCGCGGCGACACGGCGGCGCCGCAGATACTCTTTGAACCCGATCCCAAGCACTTTCCTGAATAGCTGCCCGAGGTAGATCGGATTCATGCCATACTCAGCCGCGAGTACCGTCAACGAGAGATCGGACGCGTACAGCCGGTCGATCCGGCGTTTCACGAGCTGAATCGTTCCGTTTCGCCCCAAACGCCTCAGCTCGCGCACACGATCGAGCGCTGCTGAGGCGGCCTCGCGGACGATGCGCTCTATTTGCGGAAGCGGAGAGAACGGCGCGGCATCCGCGACACGCGCGAGCAGCGCGACCTCGGCCGGACTGTCGCCGTCGAGGTCGGTCATGAGCTTCTGCAGTCCGATTCTGATCGCGTCGAGAAGATCGGCCACCGCCCGCGACGAGACTCTCGTTGCGCTCAAAAACGCCACGACCGCGTCGATACAGGCCTCGCACTGTTTGCCGTTGCCGTCTTCCACCGCGGCGACAAGATCCCCGGCGGCATCGGGGGGAACGCGACGGGCACCCGCCTGAGAGTCGTCGGTCTGCGGGACGACGAATACACCCGCAGCGTCGAGCACGTACGTCTTCGACAGGAAATCGAGCACGTCACGGCGAGACTGCCATGCGTCTGCGATCGTCTCGACCGGACGGCCGACGACAATCTTTGCTGCCGAGCCGGTGTGATCAACGAGCTTTCGGTACAGCCCTTTGGTGTAGAGCGCTAACTCGGTGGCCGGATCGTCGAGTCCGAGCAAAACTCCGACGGTCCCGTTCTCTTCCCGGTAGACCCACGCAGCACGTTTTCCGACCGACGTCGACGACAAGACATCGCGCATCGTATCGAGCCCAAACTCTTTTTTCTCCACTGAATCGTCGAATGGAAAAAAGAGCGCGAACGTGAGCAGGGACAAACCCGCGAGATCGAGCGCGTTCGCCCCGGCGTTGACCAGCTCGGGACTCGGCGAAGACGACAAGAGCCGACGAACCAGCGTGCCCGCGATCAGGTCGGCCGGAGGTGGCGTGCGGTCCGGAACCGTCGACTCCACGCCGCGTCGCTTCCGGATCGCGACGAGAAGAGCGGTCAGGTCGTCCTCGTCGATCGGTTTCAGGAGATAGTCCCGAACACGGTTCCTCACCGCCTGCCGCGCGTACTCAAACTCGTCGTAACCGCTCACGATAATAATGTCCGGACTGTAGGAACGAATCTCTCGGAGATGTCTTATGAGATCGAGGCCGCCCATGCCGGGCATCCGGATGTCGGTGATTATCACATCGGGGCGATCGCGTTCGATCATCACGAGAGCATCGTCACCGTTCAGCGCAGAACCGATGTGATCGTAGCCGAGCGCGGCCCAGTCGATAATCGCGTCGAGGCCCGCGTGCACGTGAGGCTCGTCGTCGGCCGTGAAGACCGTGATCGGACGCATCACGTCGCGATCCTTATCACGACGTCGGTGCCGTGCCCGCGCTCGCTCTCAAACTCGAACGAAAACCCATCTCCGTAGTGGAGCTCGAGCCTTCGATGCACGTTCGTGACTCCGATGTGTCGCGCTCCGAGCCCTCCGGGAACAAGGCGCGCGCGCACGAGGGCTGCGTCGCACCCGATACCGTTGTCGCTAACCCTAATGACAATTCCGTCCCCGTTTCGTGCGACCGAGACCTCGACATGCCCGTCGTCTTTGCTCTGTTCGATCCCGTGAACGCAGGCGTTTTCGACGAGGCACTGGATCGTCATTTTTGGGATCAACACGTCGCGTACGTCGGAATCTACCGTAATCGTCGAACTCATGGTGTCGCCGAAGCGGTACTGTTGAATCTCGAGATAGTCTCGCGTGAACGCGATCTCCTGCTCGATCGAGACAAGGTCGTCGTCCCAACTCGCGATCCGCCGAAACGCCTTGCTGAGTTTTTTCACGACCGATGCGGTTTCGTGTTCACCCTTGATGTGAGACTTCATACGGATAGATTCGAGCACGTTGAAGAGGAAATGCGGATTAACCTGGCTCTGCAGCGCGTCGAGCTCGGCCTGTTGCCGCGCGACGAGCAGCCGGTTCTGCTCGATCTCGAGTTTGTACCCGTCGTTGATGAGCGAATCGATTTTGTTCGCCATCAGGTTAAACTCCCCGATCAACATTCCGACCTCGTCCTGACTCGTGTTTGGCACGGTCACCGGCGAGAAGTCTTCGTTCTCGACGCGTCGCATCTTCTCGGCGAGAGTGTGGAGCCGGTGCGTCACCGAACGCGACAGGAACACGATGAAGATCGATGTGAGCGCGATACTCAAGCCGGTCACCGCGAGCAACATCGTCCACCGGATCGACCACGCGAGCGCGGGATTATCCGCGGCTACGGTTCCGCGCAGGGACCATCCGGCAAGCGCCGGGTGTCCGATCAGCGGCGTGTCGAACGAGTAACCGAGGCCTTCGGGATGCCCCATCCGGTACGACGCGAACACGGTCCCGAAACGATCGACGACCTCGAACTCGCCGTTGAGATCCGCCGCGGCGACCGCGCGATGCACGATCGCGGGGTTCACGTCGATCCGCAGGATCAAGTTCTGAGCGCGGATCGCGGCCGGGTTGTCGAGAACTCTGAAAGCGCTGAGATACGTTTGCGGTTCGAGCACCTGCCGCGGGTCTCCGTCGATATGAACCATCGTCACGAATCCGGTCCGTGTCGAGCTTACCGTTCGGTACCACGGCGAAGAGCGGACGTACTCGTTGATCCGCAGATACCCCTCGGCGGCGCCGACGATCGGGTTCTCGGTGTACACGACGGCGCGTGAGATACTCGGAAAGATGCTCACGTACTTCATGAGCGACGGAATGAGTTGCTCGCGATGCACGTCGATGAACTCGTCGAACTCCGCGTACTCGGCCGCGAGAACCCGGTAGATCACGCTGTCGGCGTACACAAACTCGGTTGCGAGCGTGACCGGCTCGAACTCGCGGACGATCCCGTGCGCGAGGCTCTCGATCGCCGCGCGCAAGAACTCTCGTTCCTGCTGCGCGGCGTCGCGCAACACGCTGCGTAAAACCAGGCCGTTCGCGAGAACGAGGGGAATGAAGATCCCGACCACGTAGATGATCGTGAGTTTATGACCGACCGAGAGCGACCGGACTCGGTCGATCCATCGTTTCCTCCGCGGAGACAAACTCACCGGAAGCGACACGTCGCGAGTTGCGTTCACGGACAGTACTTTACACGAAAAACGGCGATCCTGACACCGTGGTGAGCCCCGTTTACCTCGTGAGGTACGTCGCGACCGGCGTCTCGGCGCGGTCGTGATCGACGATCCCGAAGTTGCCTTTGTAGTCCCAGTTTGCCCACCCGACCGAGTACTCTTCGAACACGGCGAGCACGTCGCGGTACCACGCATCGCGCAGCGGCTCGGGCGTCTTGTTGTAACACCCGAACTCTCCGCAGTAGATCGGGTACCCGTGCCGGCGCGCGACCGTGACGGGTTTCGCGATGTCGCTTCGCATCACTTCGCGGTCGAACGGTTCGTTCTGCTTCTCGAGGAGCGCTCGCTTCGCGTCGTCGAGAGTCGCGAAGTGATCAGCGGGAATCGGCGAGCCGGGGTACGTGACCGGCCCCGCGTACTCTCCTCCGTCCCACCACTTCGCCTGATAATGCGTCACGAGCATCGGGTGGTAGTAGTGAAACGTCAGGATCAGATTGTCGTCCTTCGGCACGCGCAACGCGTCGTACGTTTGCACGCTGTTGAAGTTGTTCGACCCAAGCACAAATACGCGCTCCGGCTCGGCATTGCGCAGCGCAGAAAACACCATCCCCGAGAGCTCGTTCCACTTCTCGTGATCGCGCGCGACCGCCTCGTTCAAAAACTCGTACGCGACATTTTTCACGGACCGGTCGCGCATGAACCGCGAGAGATCGAGCCAGAGATCGATAAACCGCTTCTGCTCGGCCGGATCGCTGTACAGCCGTGGTTCGGTCTTGTCGTTGAAGTAGTGCGACCGCAGAATATGCAGGTCGACGATGATTTTGAGCCCGTGCCGGTCCGCCCAATCGAGCGCGTTCGCGAGTAGCTCAAACGCCTCGCTCTCGCGGCCGCCCGCCTCGTCCCACATCTGCTCCTCGTCGATCGGCAATCGGATGTGATCAAACCCCATCGACGCGATCGTCTCGACGTCTCGTTCGGTAAAAAAATCGCGGCGTTTTTCTCCACGCACCGTACTCTGGCTCAGCCAGTGCGAGATGTTCGTTCCTTTTTTTACGCTGAATTCCATCGTGATACCCTTCCGTTTGTGTGATTCGTGAAAAGCGAGTATACCAGCGCGTACGCGCGACGAAAACCCGTGCATGCACGGTCGAAAATGCTTCACGATCGATCAACTCAGAATTATCTTCCGATCATGGCTGCATCGGGTGTGATATTTGACATGGTAATGACGCCTCTGGAGGGTTCCCGTTTCAGGGAGGCCCGCAGCGATGTTGTCGGCCGCGCGAACGGCAAGGTGCTCGAAGTCGGGGCGGGTACCGGTGCGACGCTCCCGTTCTACCGGTGGGACTCGGTCGCATCGCTCACGATGGTCGATCTGAACCTCGATACCGACCGGATTGGACGCCGCGTCCGCCGGCTTGGCCTCAACGGAGAGACACCGGAGATCGTGCTCGTCGACAAAACCTCGGTCGAGAAGCTGCCGTTTGCCGACGAGTCGTTCGACTCGGTCGTGTTCACGCTGCTGTTCTGTTCGGTCGACGATCCCGACGCGGGAGCGCGCGAGATTAGACGCGTACTGAAACCCGGCGGCGCGGCGTTTTTCGTCGAGCACGTCCTGAGCGACAATCCGGCTCTCCAGACGCCGATGCGCCGAGTCACTCCGGCGTGGCGCCGGATGAGCGGAAACTGCCGGCTCGACCGTACGACGATCGATACCTTCACGCGCGCCGGTCTGACGGTCACCGAGCGCCCGAGGTTGTTCGCGGGTGTATTCGCGTCCGGCACGGCGCGGCGTAGGTGATTCGCCGGAGAAGGGGAGTACGATGGCACAAGTGATTATTGACGCGGTTTGTACGGGCACGGTCGAGCAGTTCGGACCGCACGGTGAGCCGAGCGCGATTCGCAAAAGTCCGTTGAGCGGTTCGGTGGTCGTGAACGAAGACGGCTTCGTCGGAGACGAACACGGGGATCCGAGGAACCACGGCGGCGCGGAAAAAGCGGTCCACCACTACCCCTTCGATCACTATCGGCTCTGGCAGGAAGACTACCCTTCGGCGGCGCACCACTTCGAGCGACCCGCTTTTTTCGGCGAGAACGTGTCGACTCTGGGAATGACGGAGGCCACGGTCTGCGTCGGCGATGTATACCGAGCCGGAACCGCGTTGCTGCAAGTATCCGAAGTACGGCAGCCGTGCTGGAAGCTCGCCCACCGGTCAGGCGTGCGCGAACTCCCGTTGCGTGTCCAGCAGACCGGACGAGCCGGCTGGTTTTACCGCGTGATCGAAACCGGTAGCATCGCGCCGGGTGATACGATGACCCTGCAGGAACGGCCACGCCCGGACTGGACGCTTTTACGATTACTCATGCTCCTGTACACGACACCACTCGACCGGGAGAGCTTGCGCGAGATGACAACCCTCACGGAGCTCGCACCACGCCAGCGTTCGATCGCCGACACGCGCCTCACGACCGGTCGCGTGGAGCCATGGGCCCGTAGACTCACGGTGCCCGGTGTCGCCCCCCTGCCGGGGCTCGACACCGGCTCTGAGTGAGAATAGATCCGACCGGGTTCCTATGTCGCGACGCCGTTACGTGTCAGTTGCCACGAGCGGGTTTTTCTCGGGGTTTTCGATGCGGTCGATGTCGAGATCAACGTCAAGATTAGGCCAATGGAAGTGTCCTTTCGCAACTTCCTCTACGACAAATACATCCTTTACCGCGCCGGTACGAAACCAGGGAAACCGCTCATGATCGAGAAAATATTCCCGGTCGTGGTACGCGATCCAAACGCCGAACGGAGTCAGCTGAACAACTTCAACCGGGGAAACGTTACGGGCCTTCACGAAACACCGTAGGACTCATACTTCCAACATTATCACGTTGAGCAATCCCAGGCAAAGGCCACCCGCGGACGAATAGCCCGGAAAGCGCGCGGCATGATACAATCGCTATCGATGGATATCGACATCACACGAGCACGCGCGAGAATCGAACGTTTCAAGGTGTTTGTTCGCGAACTCGCTCAGCCCGATCGCTGCGGCTCACGGTAGAGTCGTGCCGAAGATCGATACCTTCCGGACGGACCCGGTATTCTCTTCTCTGCCGGAAGCCGACAAGGTATTCCTCGCCGAACAGGCCGATCGGTATCGGTTGAGTGTTCAGGATCTGCGCGGATGCATCGCGATCGCCGCGGACATCCGGTGCTGGCAGCTCGGCTCGATCGGCGATTACTGGCCGGTCGGGCCGGCGCCGCACGACCGGAAGGCAGCGCTCGCCGCGTTACACGCGTGGTGGAACGACCGGAAGCTCGCGGGCCCGGACTACTCGGGAGAGCCCGATGAGGCGACGCGGCCGGAAGGCTCTGCCACGGCGCGACCTGCGCGGGTCACCGTGACGGACGAGCCGGCGCGCATCCTCGGCCGGTGCCCGGTGTACTCGCCCGTGACGCGCTGCTGCGGGCTCCGGACGCTCGACGCGGTCCGCAACTGCGCGTTCGGCTGCAGCTACTGCTCGATCCAGTCGTTCTTTTTCGACGACGAAGTGATCATGTACGACGACCTGTCGGGAAGGCTCGCGCGAATCGAGGCCGAACTCGACCCGGAGACGGTGTACCACATCGGGACCGGACAGTCGTCGGATTCGCTCGTCTGGGGGAATCGACTCGGCAATCTCGATGCGCTGAACGGATTCGCCGCGAGAAACCCAAACGTGATCGTCGAGTTAAAGACGAAATCGGCAAACATCGAAGCTCTGCTCGACCGCGAGATCGCGCCGAACATACTTGTCACGTGGTCGTTGAACGATCCGGCCGTCGCGCGGTGGGAGGAGCACGGCACCGCATCGGTCGAGG
>PXBQ01000548.1 GCA_003566875.1 Spirochaetaceae bacterium
GAGACCGAGACCGATCTCTCGGCTGTTGCGTTGGTGGGTGAAGGCTTGTCCGAATGCGAGGAGATCGCGAGCCGTCTGGTCATGGCCTTGAGCAACGCGGGAGTCCACGCCAAAATGCTTGCGCTCGGCGCCAACGAGTCCGCCACGTACTTTCTTGTTCGCCGCGATATGGTGGGGGCGGCCGTCAAGGCCGCCCACGCGGCCTTTTTTACTATCGAGTAACTACGGAGAACGGTGCCGGAAGAGTCCTTTTTTAACACATTCTTTTGCCGTCGATGCAATCGAAATCGACGACAAAAATACTCCCATCTTTCATCGTAATACGGGCGCCGTTTGGTGACCCTGTCGCCATGATGTCCTTAAGCTCCATTGATTCCACCGGAAACAACTCGTCATCACCCCAGGATGTATCGTCGGTCTTGTGGAGCATGGCGGAAATCATCAGCTCCATGTCAGGACTCATCTGATTGCGGGTTCGAATGGCATAAAGCACAGTGCTTTCGTCTGCCTCCGCGTTCCTCCCCTCATGACTGACCGAGTCAAGCGAATCCCATCCGTTGTACACAACCAATGCAACCTGTCGGCCGGGTATACACCCAATGATTGCCTCGGCGGAATCCATCTCCCGCTTCCGTATTTCAGGAGAGCGCCCATCGATGTGCGGTAAGCCGTAATGCCCAAGGTTCAGACGATGCTCGAACGCCACTCTGCATCGGTCAACGCGCAGTATTCCTCCGGGGATAACGATATCCGCCAAATCTATCGTGTATCCGCTGCCATTGTTGGGAGGTTGCCTCATGATTATCTGTCGATAGAGAACGTTGTCGCGATATCCGTTATAGAAGACGGCTTTCGGAGTCACGAACTTATCGTTCTCGGATTCTGTTTGCTCTTCGGACAGACCCAGGTAAAAGACGGAGTCGCGACCAGTGAGGTCTCTCGGATCCATGCTCTGGAAGCAATACTCCATTGCCGTGATTCCCTGCGGGTTGTGATCTTCCCACGGGAAATGTGTATTGTAGCTTAAGCGATTATAGTTGTGATTTTCTTCATTCACTTTTGCCGGAATGATATCTGAAGTCCCCGTCTTGCCGTGGTTGGCAAGAAGCAGCCCAGGGTTATCCAGAATCGTGGAGCGGCTCTGCTCGCCGAGATCTTCCCAGAATCCTTCGTTTTCGTCTGCCGTCCAGAACGGCGAGTCCGCGGGCAAGGTCAACGCAAGGTACGGCATGAACATCGTGAATGGACTCGCCGCACAACTGTAGCCCTGCAGCACGTATTCACGATGCCCATAAAACCCGAGGCTGGGTATGTCGTTCTCGTAGAAATCGTCCCTCGTTATGAACTGCAGAATGGAGCCGGAGCATAAGCGCCGGGAGAAGCCTGGGTCGAGCGGCTGGGGCTCCTTCAGCATGAACGCGACCGGGAAACCTCCTGCAACCCAAAGTCGGTAACAGATACTCCGTGACCACATGTTTATGTACCCGTTTCTCGCAAACAAGTGGAGAAACGACCGCATGAGTTCACGAGTATTCTGTTCGTATACGTCGGCCATTTCCGGCCAATACTCGTCTCCAAACGCTCTGGCCCAGACGGTTTCGTACACCCCATACATGCTTATCGTGTAATAGTTGTAGTTCTGCTCAAGATACCACCCGTCACCGGCATGGTACGAGGCAATCCACCGGAGATGACTTTTCAGGAGGTCTTCGTCAATCTCGTACCCATTCTTTTTCAGAAAAGAGAGTATCTCGATGTTAAAAAAGCGCCAATTGTTTTGCGTTGTCCTGTGATGGGCCCACTTCGATAGCGTCACGGCCACCGCGTCCTGTTGTTCTCTGGTGTAATACGGCCAGATAATGTCGGGCATCAAGAGCAAGAACATACATAAGCCGCCCAATTCACAGGTAAACTGATAAGTTGCATCAGGGAGGTCTTCCGGCAACGGAACAGAATTTTGATGACCTGGAGTCAGCGCGTTCAAGATGTGATCGCAGTAGTAATCGCGGAGACGTATTCCATTGATCTCGACATCCGGCTCAACATGCATCGCTGGGCCGGCCAGTGCCATGGTACGGCGCAAACCTTCAAATTCGAGAGATCGATATCTCCATGGCGGATCATCGGGTCTGGGATAGGTCTTTCCAGGAACAGTTGGGAAGATAATGTGTTGGTGAGGTGATTTCACGTGAGTAAACGCCCGCTCAAGCAGGTATTTCGCGCTCTCGACATAGTGGGTTCTTGTCATTCCCGTGAAAGGGCTGACAGAAAAATCAGGATCGCTTACTTGATACGCGTTACGGAACTTATTCATTGAATTCCTTCTTTGTTTTCTGGCCAGAGAATTAGGAAATACCTGATGATAGGGTTGCCTATAGCATCTGTCAAGTGGTCAGACCAATTACTCATTGGTGTATCTTTCCGAACCCGGCCCGAGTGTATATTGGCGATGGGATTCCAGAATACAGGTATCTTCCGTCCATTTACTTCGGACACGTCCGACATCTGGACGTCTTGCGGGCGCTCGTAATTGTTTGACGGATCACTAACTACAACGAGTGACTTTGCTCAAAAAGAGGGGCAAAAACGAACTCGGGCGGGGTTCAGGGGTGCGCAACCGGCGGCAAGCTCTGCGCGAAGCCGCTCGGTCACGCGAAGATACTGGTCAGCACTTGCAGGGCATGTCATCGTCGGCGGTCGTCGGCAGCTTGATCCGGATGTTGTCTCCGGGCATGACCTCGACGACACCGCGTACGACCTCGGCCGCGTCGGCGGGAACCTCGACAAAGTTTGGAACATCCGGCAGCCCCACAATGCCGGAGCTCGGGAAATCGATGACAATTTCGCTGATCGGGGCCGCGGCCAGGGCGGTGCCCGATAGCGCAAAGATCATCGCAGCTACAATGACGATCATCTTTCGCATAGTGCCTTCCTCCTGCGTACTAAAGTATCATGAAAACGACACAAATACGACAATATTACTCATTATTTGTTCTGCGCTGTGCTCACCCGCCCCATCGCCTCGTACTCCAGGTGGAGCGAACACCCCTCCCACGAGAT
This sequence comes from Spirochaetaceae bacterium, assembly GCA_003566875.1. Classification (GTDB taxonomy): domain Bacteria; phylum Spirochaetota; class Spirochaetia; order DSM-27196; family PXBQ01; genus PXBQ01. The sequence goes on from PXBQ01000548.1 coordinate 3,061, forward strand.
ATCAACCGTCGCGGGCTCGCGAGGTACCGAACAGAAGGGCGAGCTCGCCCGCGGGTACTCGAAGGTGACGGAGCGCCCGTCGACCGAGAACTCGCCGCCGAACTCGAGCCGGTACTCGCAGCCGGCGGTCGTGAACGCGAGCACGGGCGCGATTGCGCCGCTCCGGGGCGAAAGTAGAATTCGGCTCGTCTCGATCCTGCGGAGAAACTGCGAAAACGTCTCACCGTCCGAGAGCGACGACACCGTGCAGACCCACCCCGTCGTGCGTCCGGTCTGCACGACCTCGTTGTGCGCGTCAGCTTCGTCGGCTACGCGGACGGCTTCGTCGGCTACGCGGACGGCTTCGTCGGCTACGAGTTCGGTCCGGTACTCGAACGGGCCTGCGCACAGGAGCGCGAGGTACGCGTCGTCGAGCCGAGCGACAAGACCGGACTCGATCCGCCGCACTTCGTCGAACTCGCGTTCGGGTAACCACGCGTGGGTGAACGCCGGGAGTCTCCCGGACAACGGGCCGGTGTTCTTCGGCAGATCGTACATCGTGAGGTTCACGGTTTTGTGCTGCGCGCTGTGCGGAAGGCGCCCCGATCCGACCCAGTAACCGGGGGAGTTGCCAAACGGCGCACGCTCGCCGGGAAGCGTCGCCGGATGCGTCGTGAAGACGCACGCGGTCGGTGAGAGCGCACCGTGCCAGACGTGATGCTGATCGCCGAAGGCGCCGGGGTGGTACGCCTGCGCGGTCGCGAGCAGGTACTGTGAGGTCTTGTACGTGTACGTGTTCGCGCGCTCGATCGCGATGCCGTTCGATTGCGGCTGCAGGATCAGGCTCAACAATCGGTAGAGCCCCGGTAGTTTGAGCACGGTGAGCCGGAGGTACGCCAGCGCGCGAAACGGCGCCTGGCGGAACATGCCGAACCGCCTGAACGCTCTCATCGTGTTCGCGAGCGTCTCGGGATTCGAGAACGACTCCATGCCCCACTGCACCATGATCTGCCGAGTCGACAACCCGATGAGTCCGGCCGGACGCAGTTCCGACAGATTGAGGCCGTGCGATGCGAGCAGCTCCAGCTCGCCGTCGTACCGCGCGCTAAGCTTGAGGACTTCGGGAATCCGGTACCGACCGCGGTACACGAAGTTCGCGATCATGCTCGTTACCGGCGCGACGACCGGCTCGCCGCGTAGCTCCTGAAGCACCGGCAGAAGAGACGCGGCATCGGGCCGCTTTTTCTGCGCCTCGTACAGCCGCCCACTGCTCGATACCAGAACGCCGCGGAATCTTTGCGACGCGATGTCGTACAGGAGTAGATCCAGGACGATCGAACAGCGCTGTTCGATCTCCGGGTCGTTCGCAAAATCGATCAGGTTGACGAGCGCCGCGACGTCCTCGGTGTAGTAGACGCTCGAGTACCACTCGCTGAAGCCGTACCACCAACGCAGTTCGAGCCACGTGAAGATGCGCACCCGTGCGCGGGCGGCGTGCTCGCGACCGGTGCGCCCGTCGTTCGAAAAAACGCGATCCCGCATCCGGTTCCCGGCCAGAAACTCGCACGCGGCGAACAGGATTTGATGGTTCTCGCTCCAGTAACACATGCTGTCGTCGCCCGGCTCGTCCATCCAGTACTTGAACGACGCGAGGCACGTCTCGATGCGCTCGCGTTGACCGGCGGTGAGGCGCTCGTTGTACTCGTAGAGGATCCGAAGCACGGTGATCGCGCGGAAGTCCGAGCAGTCCCACCGTCGGTCGATGTACGAACAGATCGCTTCGATCTGTTCGTCGGTCTTGGTGACCGGCAGCTCCTCCGCGCGCGCGAGCGCTTCGAGCAAACGGTTCTCTTCCGTCTTAACCGGCTGAAGCGGTCGGCCCGGAACCGATCGTAACGCTCGGTTTCGTGCGTGTTCGACCACGGTAATCACGACGAGAAGCGCTCCCGCGCCGGCCGCCGACCATCCGAGGATCGTCATCCCGGATCACTCGACGCCGAACCGTTCCAGATACACTCTGCGCTCGTCGATGATCTCCTGCATCCCGCGATCGTTCAGCCTGCGAATGAACTCGTCGAATTGAGCGTCGAAGTTCGGCTCGGTGATGAGCTTCACCCAGTAGCTCTCGGCGATCCGGATTAGGCCGGGACCCGATCGCGCCATCGTGCTCATCCTCGACTGGAAAACCGGCTCCTGAAAACTGTTCTCGCGCGCCATCGCAAGCGCACGGTCATCATTGCCGGAGAAATCGTTCACGCGGAACTGCTCGCGCACGGCGTTCGTGATCTTCGGACCGAACGGAAAGTCGCCCAGAATCCGGAGGCTCTCACTAATATAGCCGAAAGTGTCGGCGTAGCGCTGAAGGTCACCGAAGACCGGTAGCCCATCGACGATCGTGTGCTGATCACCGGTCCGGCCGAACGCAAGGGTCCACGCGGTATCGTCGGCGAGCATCCAGTTCATGTACGCCACCGCCGCTTCCGGGACGCGTGACCGGCGCGGGCTGAACGCGTAGAGGCGCGTCGGCAGATAACGGAGCTTTCGGTACACGCCGTCGGGTCCTTCGAACACGTCGACCGGGACGAACTCGGCGCCCGCTACGTTCCGCGCCAGGTTGAGCGCGACCGACGAGCTGTTCTGCGCGTACAGGTAGTTCCACGGAACGTGGATGAAGCCGACGGTGCCGTTCACCACGTGGCGCGTTTTGATCTCGAAACTGTCGGTCGCGAACTCGCGCTCGATCAGGCCCTCCTGGTAAAGATCGTGCAACCACCGCATGAAGTCACGAAACCCGTCACGCACCGGCCAGAGCGAGCCCATGTTCGCCGCCGGATCGTGATCGAGAAACGAGTACATCGCGTCGAAGAGCTTGAAGTCCGAGTCGAACACCGTACCGGGATCGTCCGTGAACCACCCCCACGGACGCAGTTCGGCGGCGGGAACGTTTCCCGGATTCAGGTCTCTGAACGCGCGAAGCGCCGCTGTGAGCTCGGCGCGATTGGTCGGGACGTCCATCCCGAGCGCGTCGAGCCAGTCCTTGCGGATGAACGACCCATAACGAGCATCGATCTCACGCCTGCTCGGGATCGCGTACTGTACACCGTCGATCTGCCCCAATCGGAGGTGGCTCTCGCCGAGGACCGCCGGAATGTTTGGACCGTACTCCGGAATGTGCCGGCCCAGATCGTGCAGGCCCCCGTCGGCGGCAAACTTCATGAAGAGAAGGCGCCCGTGCGTGAACGCAAGGTCCGGTGCCGTGTTGGTCGCCATCATCACCGTGTGACGGACGAGCGAGCCGCCGACGGGTACGAACCTGACGTCGATGTCGAGCTTCGCCATCTCGCGCTGCACGTACTCGGTCCACGGGTTGTCGTTCACTCGGCCTTGATCGCGCGGCACTTCGGACCGCTCGACGATCATTACGCGGAGCCGGCTCTGCCCCTCGGACCGGCCGCCGCCGTACGCAGGAAGCGAAAACACGAGCAAAACGCCAATAGCTGCGATAATCCGTGACATCGTCTACTCCTTGAGCGACCCGATCAGGGCCCCTTTCACAAAGTGTTTCTGCAGGAACGGAAACGCGATCAGGACCGGCGCCGTCACGAACATGATGGCGCTTGCCTTCACCGATTCGACCGGGATGTCTTCGGCCTGGCCGAACACGACCGTCGGACCGTAGCCGACCCCGTCGGTTATGAGCTGTTGAAGACGGAGTTGCAGCGTATACTTGTCCGGATCCTGGATGTAGATCAACGCCTGGAAGAACTGGCTCCAGTGGCCGACCCCGTAAAAGAGCGCGAGCGTCGCGATGATCGGAGTGGACAGCGGAACGATAATCCGCATCAGAATCGCGAGCTCGCTCGCACCGTCCATTCGAGCGGATTCCGCCAGGCTCGCCGGGATTCCGGAGAAGTACGTCTTCATCAGAATGAGGTTGAACGTGGCGATCGTCCCGGGAAGGATGAGCGCCCAGACGGTGTCCAGAAGCCCAAGCGCGCGGACCACCATGAAGACGGGAATAAGACCACCGCTGAAAAACATCGTGAAGAGGATCAGCAGCCAGATCACGCGTCGACCCACCAGATCGGGTTTTGCCAGCGGGTAGGCGCCCAGTGCGGTGATCATCACGTTCACCGACGTGCCGAGAATCGTCAGATAGACCGTGAACACAAGCGCGCGCATCATCGCCGCGCTCGCGAACACAGTCTGGTATCCGCGCAGTTGAAGTCCGACCGGGACCAGCCCCACGCGACCGGAAAGAATCGCGCCCTCCGAAGAAAACGACAAAGCGGTCACGTGAAGCATCGGAACCAGACACGCGACCGCAACCAGCGTCAAGAGCACCGCATTGAACGCATCGAACGCGGTGGGCGGGTCGCGCCGAGTCGCCATCAGAAGAGCCCTTCGCCCTTGATCCGGTTACTCAACCAGTTCGCCGTCAACAGGAACACGAAGTTCACGACCGATTGGAACAGCCCGACCGCCGCGGCGTACGAGTAGTCGACGTTGAGCAGCCCCACGCGGTAGACGTACGTGCTGATGACATCCGCGACGTCGAGCACCATCGGGTTGCCGAGAAGAAAAGGACGATCGAAACTGATACTCATCACGTTGCCGACCGACAACAGAAAGACGACCAGGATCATCGGGGTGATCCCGGGAATCGTGACGTGCTTCAGACGATCCCAGCGCGACGCCCCGTCGATCATCGCGGCATCGTACAGGTTCGGATCCACCGCTGAGAGCGCCGCAAGGAAGATGATCGTGCCCCACCCGACTTCCTTCCAGACGCCGGAGAGCTGGTAGATCGCGACCCACCACACCGAGTCGGTCATAAAGTAGATACTCTCTCCGCCGAACAACCGTATGATATTATTCACCAGCCCCGATGACGGGGAGAGCACGGTGATGATCAGACCGGACACGACAACCCACGACAGAAAATGAGGCAGGTAGACGATCCCCTGGACGGCCCGCCTGAATTTTTTGTTTCGCACTTCATTGAGCAGAAGCGCCAGGATCAACGGAGCCGGGAACGCGACCAGCAGACTGATGACATTGAGCATCACGGTGTTTCGAAGGACGATGAAGAACTCGTCGTTTCGGAACATTATGCGGAAGTTGTTGAACCCGACCCAGTCCGACCCACGAATACCCGCGAAGATGTTGTAGTCGGTGAACGCCATCACGGCGCCGTACATCGGGACGAAGTGGAAGACGATGTAGTACGCGAAGACCGGCAGCAGCAGGAGATAGAGATGGCGGTCCCGAATCACCTTACGCCGACGAGCCTGTGCGAGCGTCATCGGCGGATTGTAATCTGCAGCACCCAGAGCGTCAAGTTAGCGCGCGCCCACGCTGTCGTCGGACGGTATGCATCGGGCTACCGCGATACCTCCGCTCTTTACGCGGTCTTCGACCGTGACGACGAGAACCATGACGCCGGCGGTCGGGGTTGGGAAGTGCTGCTCGCGAGGAGGGCCAGGTCCACGCCTGCTCTTGCGCACGCGTGATGAAGAATGTGGACCCGTACCAAACCGCGGAAAACCGCCCGCTCGAGCGAGAAAAACCGGGGCGCCCGTTGGGCACCCCGGAGTACGGATCGCATCTCAATCGACCGGATCGTGTACTCTCCAGAAGTAGGTTCCGATGCGAATCGCGACATCGTCTGAGCCGTCTTGTCGGGCCGCGAACAGATCGCGGGTGACCAGGTCTCGCAGAGTGTCGGCGGCCTCCGTTTCGTGGATCGTGTGCAGAGTGCGCACGCCTTGTGCGTCGAGCGGCGTTCCCGGGGACCGAAGCGGTGAGACGTTCACTCCGTGTTCCGCGAGGAACTCGAGCGTCGCCTCGCCCGGGGCGATGAGCGTCCACGTGCCGTCGGTCTCGGTGACTCCGCTCGCGAACGCGCCGAGTACCGTGAGGGAAGCGAGCACGAAACTGAAAACAAAAAACTTGGTCGAACGCATATACGTCCTCCTGTGATTGGGTTTTGACGGGAACTCGGTTTCCGTCGAATCATTGGGGACATCGTATCGTTCGAAACGATTGCCGTGGTTCATGCGGTGTAAAACAATCGACCGAACCGTTAACGGACGGTATGGAGTGTAAACGCCGTGTAAAGACTATGAACACGGGTGGCCTCGTCAGCCAAGAGCCGCGATTGTGTGTTGAGATTCGTGATCTCCGAGTGTATGATCGTCGAGAGGACCCGAATGGTAGACCTTCACGCGGCAGCCGTCACTCACCGACCTCGCGTGATCGCATCCGCCACACGGTACGCGAGCGCGAGGATCGTGAGC
>PXBQ01000358.1 GCA_003566875.1 Spirochaetaceae bacterium
CCGGTTACGCGGATTTTTTTGACCGCAAATCCGTACTCTCGAAGGACGCGCGCCGCGCTGCGCGGACTCCAGACCGTGAAGTGATCCGCGGGGCTACTTTCCAGGAATCGTCTCAGGTCGCGCCGACCGGAGACTCCCGTCGCGTTCGGCGTCGAAAACGCGAAAACGCCGCCTGGAGCGATGAGTCGTGCGACCGTACGAAGAATGTCGTCTATCTCGGCGAAATGCTCGATGACGTACCACATCGTTATGCGGTCGAACGTAGAGATCCCAAAAACGGCCGGATCAAATACCCGCACGTCGCACGAAAGCGCGCGTAGACCGAGCGTGTTCGTCACGTACTCCACCGGTTCGTGCGCGACGTCGATTCCAAAAACGCGATAGCCGCGTTCGTGCGCGGAAACTAAAAACGGGCCGTACGCGCAGCCTATGTCGAGCAGCGTCGTCGAGGAGCCGGCGGGAGCGACTCGTTCGCTCGTATTGATTCTCTCGTGTGCAACCGCCGCGATGCTGTCGAAGTCCTCGAGGTACGTCCGCCCGTACTGTTTTTTGTACTCGTCCGAGAAATACGACTCGGAGTACTGAATACCCGACGGCGAATACCTCTGCATCGCGATCAACCCCGACGGCGCGCGTCGATATGTCCTATCGCGGAATCTTGCGATTACCGGATACGTTGAGATACCGCGAACCCCTTCCGGCGCAAGAGCGTTCAGCGTATCGCTCAACGCGACCGGTTTCGGCGGCGCGAGCGACCGGGACGCGGTGACAATCTCGCCGAACTTTTTCTTCGCACCCGCGACCCGTCGCGCCGCACGGCGACCTACTCCAAAGGTAAGGAATCCCGCCTTGCGCGAAAGCGCGTCGTGATACGCCGTCGGGTTCACGAGCGCGACCGGCACGTTCGCGGATAACGCCTCGTACGCCGTTAACCCGAAAGACGTTACGACGAGATCGAACATGTGCAGCCGTTCGCGGAGATCTTTTGGTGCATCGAGAACCTGAACACCCACGGGCAGCGATTCGCGCGGCGCAAACGGCCCCCAAACCGCTGTAACCGATGCCGGACGCCCGATGGACGACTCGACGATACTCTTGACGGTCGGCACGGTGAGCCCGGCGGGATCCGCCCCGCCAAAACTCACGAGAACGGAGGACAGGCCGTCGGGGAACCCGGACCGTTTTGTTGTCACGGGCCGGAGAAAACCGGTCGACGCGGTGTTCGCGGGTGTCCGCTCGAGATTTGGAAGCGTATCGATGAGGTAGGATAGAAACCGTCGTGCCTCGCCTCCCGCGTCGATCCCAACGGTGAGCGCATCCTCGCACTTCCGGAGGTCCGATAAAGACGGGCGCATCTGGTCGAAAACCACAAAATCGTACCGTGCTGCGATCGTCTCCACGATCTCACACGCGATTGGGTCGACGGGCAGTGTATCGAGAAGCTCAGTGCGCGTCCTTTGATCGGTGTCGGGGCGTTCGGGAAGAACGATCGAGACTTCGCCGTCGAGTTCGGATGCAAGCGCGAAGGAACGCACGATGTGTCCGAGGCCACGCGATCTGCCGAGTTCGGGTACAAGCAGAAACCGACGCGCGCTCACGCGTATCCCGCCACGTCGGACCCGTGCCGACGGAGCCACTCTACAACCGCCGGTGTATCGATCGGTTTTCCGTCGTAAAGACCTTCGAATATGCGAACGAGACGCGCGTAGTCGTCCGCCGTGTCGAGCGTCACGCTCTCATACTCGCAGTCGTAGAGACGCTCGACGCGCGGGCGCACGATCCGGAACCGTTCGGGTCTCCGGTACAGAAAAGGTGAGACGTGTTCTCTCTCGTACGCGTCCTGCGCCTCAGCACCTGCGGCGAGCAACGCCGAAGCACGTAAAACCTCCACCCCCAACCCGATCGGCATACCAAGAAGTCCGGTGTAGTCCGCCCCTGTCGCGCGGTGGTACACAACAGCTTTTCTCGCGAGTTCGGGACTCACGAGAGGGTTGTCGCCCGTCGCGCGGATGACCGTTGTCGGTTCATACGCGTGGATTGCCGCGCAGTACCGGTCGAGAACGTCGTCGGGGGAGCCGGCGAAAAGGTCAAAGCCGCACGTCCGTGCGATGCCTTTAAAACACTCCGCGCCGGCCGCGTCGGTTAGGAGCACATACCTTTGCGCGGGTACGAGCCTCATCGCCTCCATCGCGTGTTCGAGCACGGTGCGCCCCGCGAGCTCGAGCAACGCTTTTCTTGGTAATCGAGTCGAGTCGAGCCTCGCCTGCAAGAAAACACAAATCACTGCTCGACCTCCCATAATTCAGTAACTCTGCGAGCGTCCTGGCGGAACCGATACCGGTTTGCCTCGACCCAAGCGCGAATGTCCGCAAACACTCGGTACCCGCGGAGCAATCCGTGGCCCGATCGAAACGCGAACCGTAAGACGCGCGAAGCCGGCAGAATCGCGCGATCACCTGAGAACCGTACCGAAAGATTCTTCGCATGAAACCGCGCGTAACTCGCGTCGTTCGTCGTATCTTCAGGCGACGGGAGCCCGGAGTACGCGACGCGAAGTTGTGGATCGCACACGATCGATTCACCCCACATAAAAGCGCGAAACCCAAAATCGGCCTTCTGCCAATACGAGTTGGTTATCAACGGGTCGTAACCGCCGATTCCGATGAATTTCTCCTTGTTGTACAGCCCAACGTAGTCGTACGGAAAGAGACTCGGCGCCCCGTCATCGCGCGGAGCGACCGCGACGAGCCGAAGGAAGTTCTTGAAGAACGCAGGGGCGTACACGGTTGGGATAATCTCGGATTTTTCGTTTCGTGCAAACGGCACGACACAGAGAACGCCCCTCGATGCGGCTTTTTCGATCGGTTTCGCCGAAGTCGGCACGAGCGTTACGTCGTTCCAGATCACCATGACCGAGTTCGAGCCGGACTCCTTGATCGTGAGGTTGATCGTTTCACCCGTCGTTAGCTTTTTGTGCAGAAGCACGAACCGTACGCGCGGCATTCGACGCGAGAGCGATTCGACCTCGTACGCCGATTCACCCGGCTCGACGCACAAAACTTCGGTCGCACCGAGCCGCTCGAGTTCGCCGAGTGTCGCGCTTCTATTGAATCTCCCGCCGCGATTCAACAGTACGATCGTGAAACCATGAGTGCGGGCGCGTGGCCGGTCGTGGTGTCGCCCTCCGACGACCGTGTACGTGCCGTCGTCGCACTCAAAAATTGAAGGTGTAGTACTCATCGCATTTCTCGCATAGTCGCGGGTAGGCACCGCGTACATGCATCTCGTGATACGTCGCGCCGCCGGACCACGCCGCTTCGATTCCGTCGTCAAAAATATTGCCGAGAACGTGTTCACGGTCGAGATCCTCGCGACACAAAACCACGGTGCCGTCGAGAAGAATGTTCACGTCTCGTTTTACGTGCCAACACGGATACCGCTTCACCGGAGACAGGTCGCACACCCGCCGGTCGGGCAATCTCCCGCAGTAATGATCGTGTTTCTGAATGATCACGTGCGAAGGCGTCCCGACCGCCGACGGATCGAGTCCGACGCTTTTACGATACCGTTCGCTCCACCGCCGAAAGAATCCGTCGAGATGCTCTTCGTTCAGTTTCATGCGAGTCGCTTGAACCCACGTGCGTTCGGGGGCGAGATCGATGAAAATCTCGGCAAATCCGATCGCGTCGTCGTAGCCGTCGCCACGAATCGCTCTGTAAACCTCGGGATCATCCGCGTCGAGTACCACGATCCATGAGATATTCTCAGCCGACGCCTGCGCGACGCGATCCGGGTTCTCCCAACCGACGCCGGCGGTCTCGAAGATAAACGATGCATTCGGGCGGGCCGCGCACACCGCGATCAACTCCTCAATCGCTGTGTACCGCACGACGTCACCGTATAGCGACATCGCGATCACGCACTCGGGCGACATCGTCAATACTTCGTCGATTACCCGCTCAACGCGATCTACGGGCATCGTCGTGCTCGTTTTCGCGTCGCGACCGTCGTTCGCAAACGGATCGTACACCGTCGGGATGAAACCGTCCGCGATCTGTATCGCCGCGTACGTCGGCACGCCGCGTAATGCCGTGCCGTTTCTTTCGATCGTTTCGATTATCGATGCGGTCGATGAAAGCATGCCGTGATCGTGCAGGTTTTTGCAGACGACGAAGTTGTTTCGCGTGTCGCACGCGAGAGTGATCCGAAGCATCCGCAGATCGACCGCGGAAATCTCCGTTTCTACGTCGAACGCATTAATATCCTTCTGAACAACCGAAAAAATCGCATCGCGTCCGACCGCTCTCGTATCGCCGGTCGCCAGATCCGCCAATCGGGCGAGGATACGCGTACTGAGGATTTCGGGAGAAACCGCCGCGGGAAACCCGTCCGCAAAAGAGTACTCGACAAAGTACTTCCGGTGTTTTTCGATCATCGTGCGGCACAACTCGGGGTCGAGAAAAGGGGCATCGCCGGGTACGACGACGATCGCGTCGTACCCGGCGCCCGCTAGTCGTAATGCATCGAACAAACCGGCGATGTTCCACGACTCACGAACATCTGAGCTCCAGGTGTCCGGATACAGAGCTCGCGCAGCGGGTTTGCAGATGACGTGCGCCGGCGTCGAAAGCGCGTCGACGTACCGCCGAACTCGATCGCACGCCGATTCGCCGTCGAACGCGCCGAGTTGAGCGTACTCCGATACGTCCGTACCATTGACAATACAAAGTGTGTTCATACTACCCTACTCTTCTTTATCGACACGGCTCCCGACGTTGTGAAGACGGATTGAGCTTATCACGGGAAAAAGGGTAATCTCAATTCGATGGCCGACTCCCAGCACGTTTTCACCGTTACCGAGATCACGCACACGATCAAGGGTCTCCTCGAACAGTCACTGCCGAATGTTGTGGTCGAAGGTGAAATATCCAACTTTCGTCCGTCTGGAGCCGGCCACCTTTACTTCACGCTGAAAGACGACGATGCGATGATCTCGGTCGTGATGTTTCGCGGTAGAGCGCAATCGCTCACGTTCGAACCGCAAGACGGCGGGCTCGTCCGTGTGACGGGTTCGGTCTCGGTCTACGCGAAGCGTGGTGCGTACCAGATCATCGCGGACGCTCTTGAACCGGCCGGCACAGGCCGGATTCTTGCTCTGCTCGAGGAGAGAAAACAGAGACTCGCCGCCGAGGGGCTGTTTTCACCCGAACGGAAATCCCCACTACCGCTCCTCCCGGAATGCGTTGCGGTCGTGACCTCACCGACGGGCGCCGCGATTCGTGACATCATCACGGTCGTGAACCGGCGTAACGCCGGTTTGCGTGTCGTCGTGTTTCCGACGGCCGTGCAGGGCGACGACGCCGCACCGCAGATAGCCGACCAAATTTCCCGGGCGGATCGCATGAAAATCGCCGACGTGATCGTCGTCGCGCGCGGTGGTGGATCGATCGAGGACCTTCTTCCGTTCTCCGAAGAAGTTGTCGTCCGGGCGGTCGCCGAGTCCTCGACTCCGGTTATCTCGGCCGTCGGACACGAAATAGATTTTGCGTTGAGCGACTTTGCGGCGGACCTCAGGGCCGCGACACCGTCGGCGGCCGCTGAGATCGTGACGGCAAACCGGGACGAGATAAAACGGCGTATTCACGACCTCGGACGCTCGGTCATCCACTCGTACGCGGGTATTCTGGGACGCGCCCGCATGATCCAAGCACAGTTCACACCGCAGAATCTCGAGCGTACGTACCGCGCGATCGTGCAGCCGTATCTACAGCGTCTCGATGACGCAACCGAGGGCATCACCGACGGAATGCGCCGGGTCGTCACGACGGCGCGTCACCGCGTAAGTCTCGCGGGTGCGAGACTCGAGGCGTGCTCGCCGTACGAGATCTTGAAGCGAGGCTACGCGGTGGTGTACAACGATAAGGGTTTGGTTGTGAACAGAAGCCGTGAGCTCAGGAAGGATGAAAACGTCACGATGCGTTTTGTCGACGGTACCGCAGGCGCGCTAATTCAGGATGTGCAAAACGATGAAAAACTTTGAGGAACGTCTGGCTCGACTCGAGGAACTCGCGGAAAAGCTTCGAGACGGCGAGATACCGCTTCACGAGGCGACGGCAAGTTTTGAGGAAGGCGTGAAACTCGCACGTGACCTGGAAAAAGACCTCGGAAAGATCGAGAAGAGAATAGAGATCCTGATAAACAAACCCGATACACCGGAAGAACCGCCGATTCTAGAACTCTTCCCCGAACTCAACGACCTCCGACCGAACGGCACGTAATACACGCGATACTCGACGCGCGTCTCAAAATTCTTCGGGAATCTGAACTCGGTCGCCGGGCCGGATTCCGAGATCCCCGAACGTCCCCTTGTTCACCTCGAGCGCGTATCGCGCCGGAAACCGCGACTCTATCGTTTCGAGCGAGAACGGTTCCATGTCGTACATCTCCATGATTAAACCGTCGTCGCGGATGAACGCGATGCTCAACGGGATGCGAGTGTCCTTCATCCAAAACGACAACCGACGTTCGGACTCGAACACAAAAAGCATTCCTCCGGTTTCAGGAATCGAGTCGCGGTGCATAAGCCCACGCGCGCGTTCCTCGTCGGTCATCGCCACTTCAACATAAAACGTATGTGAGTTGATGCGTAGCTGTACCGTTTCTGCGCGATCATCGGCGCAGCTCACGATCACGCCCGACACCAGAACGTTAAAACTGATCAAGAAAAATGCTACGCGATAATGTGCTGAAAGCTTGCTCACGTCCTGCCTCTTCCTTAAGCTGCTCAAAAACTGTGCGGTCTATGTACTTTACCACCACGGGCTTCTCGAGCACAAGCCGAACTCCTTCGTCTTCCCACGTAATTCGCTGAGGCGTGATGTCGGCCGGCGGGCCGTACTGATCGCTGAGCCTCTGGAACATCGTGTAGTGATCTATCTGCGCGGCGTTCAGCCGCAACGTAATGATGTAGAGAGATTCGTCATGAAACTGAAAAAAACCACGGTCGATGAAGCGAAATCCTGCGGTTTCGATCACGGGTTGCAGCGAAGAAGGCGTGAGTGACACATCGGGGTCACCCCGGTAGTCGAAATTCATGTCGCGTTCCAATGCCGTCTTGACGTCGGAAAGGTTCATTCCGAGCCGAACATCCGAAAAACCACGCGGCAGCGAGACGTCTTCGGGCTGTTGAGCAAAACCCGCCGTCGCCGCGCAGATCATCACCACCAAAAATACTATCGGTGCGACGTTCCCGAACCGAGCCTGCATTGCCATTCGTGAACTCCTTGTAGATCGGCGACGATTATCGGCGCATCCCGGCGCCTTCTTCTTAACTATCGACGCGCGACGCTCAATTCCTTTAAAATAAAAAAATGAAGCCGATCGGCGCCGGTTTAGTTACGATTCTGGTTATTTTCGCGACGGCGTGCGCCACGGGCACGGGGACACTGCATCTCGGCGTTACCGTCGACCGCGGGAGCGCCGAATCGGTCGTCGTATCGCACGAGCCGATTTCGGAAGACGACTCATCCGACGACCCCGTTCTGATCGTCAAATCCGAGCCGTCCGGCGCTCGCGTGATGCTCGACTCACGGTTTGTCGGACGCACTCCTCTCGTTGTCGACGACGTGAAATCGGGAGAGTACATCATCACCGTATCGGGCTCGGGGTACCGTCCGTATAAGCACGTCGTAAGGCTTCGTTCCGGCGCGCGTACGACCATAGACGTGACTTTGCGGCTCATTACGGGTTACCTCGCGATCGCACCTTTCGAGCGCGATGTCGAGTACGCAATCGCGGGCACATCCGTCGAGGAGCCGATCGCCGAACTCCCGGTCGGTTCGTATTTTTTCCGCGCTCGGAAGTTCGGGTATCGCGACTTCACACGGCTCGTCGACGTGAACGACGGTGCCACAACGTACGTCTCGCCGGTGTTCGAACCCGCACCGCTCGCGGTGACATCGTTTCGTGTCTCGCGTCGCGTTCTGAACCCGGCTAATCCCGGGTTGACCGGCACGCTCGGTATATCGTTCGAAGTGACCGCCCCCGGCACCGCCGACATCGAAATTCGTGACGGCGGCGGCACGACGATTTGGAGCACCCACGTGCCTCGATTCACGACGTGGGCACAATCGACGTCGTGGCGCGGTGCCGATGATACCGGCATTGCGGTTCCCGACGGGCCGTACACGGTGGTTTTGACAGTCCGCGACGACGGAACCGTTCTTTCGCGAACCGCATCGATTCGTGTCGACCGGTCTGCGGTCATCGCCGCGCGGTCGCTCTGGAGTGTCGGCGCCGGAACGATGTACGCGCCGACGACCGATACTCTCCCGCGTTCTGGAACACAGCTTAGCTTCTCGGCCGGTCGGCGATCCGGGTCGGCGCTCGCGCCGGCCATTGTTCCGATCACGGCCGCGGCACGGTTCGGTCTCGGCAGGGGCCTTGAACTCGGAATTCTAGGGCGTATCGAGGCTGCCGAGGCCGACGGAACCGACCGATACGGTATTTTTGGGTACGGATCGTTCGGTTTCTACGATGCGGGGCATCGTGTTCGCGTATCCGCGTCGGCAATTATGGCGGCAGGGTACCAATCGGCACCGTTCTCGGGGCCGGAATCGCGGGACAGGTTCTCCTCACCTTTTGGTGTCACAGCAGTTCTGCCCGTGCAGCTTGGAATCGGCGCGTTGAGGATCACGGTCGGCCCCGAACTCACGATCGAGCCGTACGATCGAGGCGGAGGTACGCCCGACGGGTTTTCTCCGACGTATTCTGCGCGAGTTCGCGCGGGGATGCTGCTCGATTTCGGCCGTATAGTCACCGCGGCCTCGGCCGCGTTTCCCGTTCCACTTCCCGGCGACTCGACACCGTCTCGGACTATCCATTCGGGCGTGGAGCTTCATTGGTTGATTCCCGGGACGTATCTCGTCGTGTCCGGGTTAGTTTTCTCGGCGCTCGAGCCCGCCGAGCCGATCTCGTGGGGCGCGGCCGCGGGGTTTGGAGTACTGTATTAGCGACTCATGGTCGCGACCTATAAATTTGCGTACAGTATGAGAAGGACGAAAAACGCGAGTCCGAGAACCGCCATCGCAAGCCAAAACAGGAAGACCGGCCATACCAAACGTCGACGACCGCTTCGAGCCGAACGCCCGTTGAGCTCCGCGAGTTCGTACATCTCGAATCGGCCGTGATCCCCGATCGCGCCGTCGTACCCACAGCTCGGGCATCCGAACACGAACAAGTCGGCTTCACCGCTGAACGAACACCGCGGACAGCGCACCGATGAGAAAAACCGACCGCAACCGGGACAAACCTTCG
>PXBQ01000372.1 GCA_003566875.1 Spirochaetaceae bacterium
CACATCGGTCGGTTCGGTACATGTTTTCAGAAACTCCGGTAGACTCTCGGTACCGGTAAAAGAGCGTGTTTCCACTGTTTGCATCTCTCCTCCCCGGCCTTATCCGACCGAGCCCTCCATTTCGAGTTCTATCAGACGATTGAGCTCCACTGCGTACTCCATCGGAAGTTGCTTCACGAGAGGGTCGAGAAACCCATTTACGATCATCATCGACGCTTCAGTCTCCGTCATTCCGCGCGACATCAGGTAAAACAGCTGATCCTCGCTGATCTTGCTGACGCGCGCCTCGTGTTCGATCGAAACGTTGTTCGAGAGAATATCCATGTACGGATACGTGTTGCTCTTCGAGTGTTCGTCGATCAAGAGCGCGTCGCACACGACGTGCGACTTCACGTCGTTCAAGCCCGGGTCGACTTTTATCTGTCCACGATAGCTCGCGGTTCCGCCGTCTTTGCTTATAGACTTCGACGTGATCACCGAGCTTGTCCGCGACGCCGCGTGTACGATCTTTCCTCCGGTGTCCTGCTCTTGGCCGGTTCCCGCGAACGCGATCGAGAGGACCTCTCCGTGAGCTCCTTCTCCCATGAGGTAGACCGACGGGTACTTCATCGTCCTCTTGCTTCCGAGGTTCCCGTCGACCCACTCGACCGTCGCGTTCTCGTGCGCGACTGCGCGTTTTGTGACGAGGTTATAGACGTCACCGGACCAGTTCTGGATCGTCGAGTACCGAACACGCGCACCTTTCAACGCGATAATCTCGACTACAGCCGAGTGCAGACTGTCGGTTGTGTACACAGGCGCCGTACAGCCCTCGATGTAGTGAACAAAACTGCCCTCGTCGGCGATAATCAATGTGCGCTCAAACTGCCCGAAGTTCTCGGAGTTGATCCGGAAGTACGCCTGCAGCGGGACTTCAACCTTAACGCCCGGCGGCACGTACACAAAACTTCCACCCGACCAGACCGCCGAGTTCAACGCCGCAAACTTGTTGTCGGTGTACGGGATGATCGTCCCGAAATACTTCTTCACGATCTCCGGATGCTCGAGCACCGCAGTCTCGGGATCCGAGAACAAAACGCCCTTGTCGGAAAGTTCCTTCTGGATGCTGTGGTACACCATCTCCGAGTCGTACTGGGCACCGACCCCCGCGAGGAATTTCTGCTCGGCTTCCGGTATCCCGATCCGGTCGTACGTCTCTTTGATATCCGCGGGTAGATCCTCCCACGTTTTTTTCTGCGCGTCGGTCGACGTCGAGTAGTAGACGATGTTCTCGAAATCGAGCGCCGAGAGGTCTGCTCCCCAGTTCGGCATCTCCTTCTTTCGGTACTCCTCGTACGAGCGCAATCGAAACTCCAGCATCCAGTCAGGCTCATTCTTGTGCCGTGAAATCGCGGCGACGACCTCGGGAGTGAGACCCCGCTCAGTTTTGAACACGGATTTATCGGGAAAGGCAAAACCGAATTTATAGTCGCCAATATCTACCGTTTGTTGATCACTCATCGTCGTTCTCCTCTATACCGTATTGCTTCCGAACCCAGTCGTATCCTTTGCTCTCGAGCGTCGTGACCAGATCGCGTCCACCCGACGTCACGACGCGGCCTTGATACATGATATGCACAAAATCCGGTTTGATGTGATCGAGAATCCGCTGATAGTGCGTGATCACGAGAGCACCGAAATCACCGGTCCGAAGCTTGTTGACACCCTTCGCGACGATCTGCAACGCGTCGATATCGAGACCGGAGTCGGTCTCGTCGAGAATCGCGAAGACGGGGTTCAGCATCAGCATTTGGAGAATCTCCATGCGCTTCTTCTCCCCGCCGGAAAAGCCCTCGTTTAAGTACCTGTTGATGAATTTCTGATCGATCTCGAGATAGTCCATCGCTTCACGCAGTGATTTGATGAATCCCTTCGTCTTGACCGGATCGTTTTCGGCGTACCGGATCTCAACGGCCCTCTTGAGAAATCGACCGACCGTTACGCCGGGGATCTCGACCGGATATTGAAACGCCATGAAAAGCCCAAGCCGTGCGCGTTCGTCGGTCCCCATCTCGAGGATGTTCCGGCCGTCGACGAGAACCTCGCCGCCCGTTACCTCGTACGAAGAGTGTCCAAAAATCACGTTCGTCAACGTGCTCTTCCCCGATCCGTTTGGACCCATCAGCGCGTGGACCTTCCCTGAGTTGAGTTCGAGATCTACACCTTTGAGAATCTCCTGACCGTCTATTGTCGCCTTGAGACCTTTTACTTCAATTTTCATCCTATCCCCCTATTTTCCCTTTTCTTATCGAGTCAATTCACTCACTATTCATCGTTTCGCTGTTCGCCTGCCGCGTCCCGTGAGACACGCAGAAACCGGACAGAGCGCGACCGGAACCGATCTTTACGGCTAAATCGGGTACCCTAGTTCGAGGCGCGCTTCTTCGCTCATGAAGTCGATACTCCACGGTGGATTCCAGACGAGGGTCGGTAACACCGTCTCGATACCGCTGTCTTCGCGCAGGACCGTCGTGATATCGTTCATAATCGTGTCCGCGAGTGGACACCCGGGCGAAGTCAAGGTGAAGTCGACTTCGATCCGGTCCTCAAAAGGCTCGATCCGATAAATCAAGCCGACGTCGACGATGTTCAATCCAATTTCCGGGTCGATTACCTTCTTCAACGACTCTAGACAATCGCTCTTTGAAACCATGAGCTACTCCTGTATTTATGACTATTTTACTAATGTATACCTAAGATATCAAGACCAAAATCGACTCAACTCCGATTTTCGGCGATAATCGCAAAACCACTGCAAAAACGGTTGCGTTAAATTGCCGCACCACGGGAAATATACTACTATGAGTCGCCAAGAGGGAAGCCATGCACGTCCTGGTTGTCGTTTCTTCACCCGCCGAGACCTCTCTTGTGATCGCCCTCGCCCAAACGGCGGTCGACACGGCACTGTCGCACGGTGCGACGGTCACGCTGCTCGATCTGTACCGCGAGCGGTTCGATCCGGTTCTTCCGGACGAGGAAATCCGCCGCAGATTCAGCCTCGAAGATGATGTCCAGAGGTCGGTGCGCGAACTCGTACGGGCCGATCTGGTCGTTTTTGTGCATCCCGAGTGGTGGGGCCAGCCTCCTGCTCTGCTGAAAGGATGGATCGATCGTGTGTTTCGCCACGGAATCGCGTTTACGTTTTCCGGTGATGAGTTCACAAAAAAGCGGCTCGTTCCGCTGCTTACCGAAAAGTCGGCAGCCGTCTTTGTGACCTCGGACATGGACGGTGCGACGCCGATCGAAATGATCTGGAAGGACAGTATTCTCGGGTACTGCGGAGTCTCCGACATTCATTTTCACCGTTTCTGCGGGGTCCGTCGGAGCTCGCATTCGGAACGCTCGAAATGGCTGGTGACGGTTGAGACCACGATTCAGGATATTATCGCGAGGAGAGACCGATGAAACAACTTCTTGTGTACCGACACGCAAAGACCGAGGGAGCCGGCCCCGACGGTTCCGACCATTCGCGGGTCTTGCGCCCCGACGGAGTCGACACAGCGCGGAAAACCGGAACTCGAATCGCGAAACGCGGTCTAGCCCCCGAGCGCATAGTGTCGTCGGACGCGGTCCGCGCCGTGACAACCGCCGAGATCACCGCTGAGGCCTGCGGTTATCAGAACGAAATAGTGACGATGCGCGAACTCTACGACGGTACCACTGAGACGTATCTCCGCGTGATCCGATACTGTCCGGACACGATCACTCGCTTCATGATCGTCGGACACAACCCGTCGATCGAGAGCTTGATCGAGACCCTTGTCGAGCGGTACGTTCAGGTACGCACCGGCGCGTTAGTCTATTTGGTTCTGCCGATCTCGAACTGGACCGAACTCGGACCCGGAACCGAGTACGACATTCTGGAAGTCATACGCTGAACCTGTTTACCGGACCGTCAGGTTCCCGCGTTTCTTTGCGCGTGCTACACTACGCCCGTGAAAAAAATCGGTTTCTTCCGTCATACTTTTCGATACCCGATGCGCCTCCAGGAGGTGGTGCGCGCGTTCATCGCGTACGGATTCGAGGACTGGGTGGTTCTGCTCCGGCTCGATCGCTCGTTCCCGTTCGTTCGTAGACTGCTCTCGAAGCGCCGCTCCGGCGAAGAACAGGACATAGACCGCTGGCACGCGATTCGCCTGACGTTTGAGGAACTCGGCCCAACGTTCATCAAACTCGGTCAGATCCTCAGTAGCCGAACCGACATGCTTCCGCTTGAGCTGACCCGCGAACTCGCGCACCTCAGGGACGACGTCGCACCGTTTTCATCCGAAGAAGTCATGACGATTATCGAAGAGGAACTCGGACACCCATGTCATGAGTTGTTCTCCGAGTTCGATGAAAAGCCGGCCGCGTCCGCGTCGATCGCGCAGGTGCATACCGCACGAATACGGTCCGGACAGAAAGTTGCCGTGAAAGTACGCCGCCCGGGAATCCAAGAGATCGTGAGTGTCGACCTTGAGATCCTACATCACATTGCCGTACTTATTGAGAAATACTTCCCGAAGGCCAAACTCCTAAATCCCACGGCGGTCATCGAGGAATTCCGAAAGAGCATCACAAATGAACTCGACTTCACGCGCGAGCTACGGAGCCTCGAACGCTTCCGGGTTATGTTCGCGAGAAACCCCCGAACAAAGGTCCCCGAAGTGTTCTCGGAGCACTCGACTCGACGGGTCCTCACGATGGAGTTCATCGACGGAGAACGGCTCGGCTCTGTGGAGTCGGATACAACCGGCAGGTTCGACAAACACGAAATCGCGCGCAACGGCGCGAACCTCGTGCTCGAACAGATTTTTATCCACGGCTTCTTTCACGCCGACCCGCACCCCGGAAACATCTACATTCTTCCGAACAACGTCGTCTGCTTTCTCGATTTCGGCATCGTCGGTCAACTTAGGCCGCGCGAACGCGAGACCCTCATGAGAGTCATGATCGGTGCGGTCAATCGTGACGCCGACACCGTGACCGACGGGCTTCTCGAGTTGACGGACGCGAAACACGCGGTCAACACCGCGAAGTTGAGCGAGAATGTGTACGACATCATCGACGAGTATATCGATGTTTCGTTAAAGAACCTCGACATCGGAGGTATGTTTACCGATCTGATCTCGCTGCTCGTACGCTTCGGCCTGCGAATGCCGACGCAGCTCACGCTCGTCACAAAGGCTTTGATCTCGATCGAGGGCGTCGGAGTTCAATTGTGGCCGGACTTCAACCTGGTCGAGGTCCTCAAACCTTTCGTCCGGCGGCTGTATTACCGTAAACTCAATCCGCGCCGTATACTCACCGACGGATACGAGATCGCCGCGCGATACGGCGAGTTCGCGCGCGATTTACCGGTTGATCTGCGAGAGATACTAAAACTGGTCAAAAACGGCAATGCGCGTCTGACGTTTCGCGCGACCGGACTCGAACCGATCGCGCGGACGATCGATTCGTTCGGAGTCAGGATCATCTTCGGCCTCGTACTCGCGTCAATAATGGTGAGCTCGTCGCTTATCATCGGCGCGACCGTGCCGCCGACGTGGCAGGGCATTTCGATAATCGGCCTGATCGGGTACGGTCTCGCCGGGTTGCTCGGTTTCGGATTCATCGTCGCGCTGATCGTCAGAATGTTCCGGGGTTAACCGGCACGACTCCGCACGGCGAGTTCGTCGACGATCTCCCGACACGTTCGCTCGATGATGTCGTACACGTAATCGAAACCCGAAAGCTCGCCGTACCACGGATCCGGAACATCAAGCTCATCCGTTTTCACCGGGTCCGAGTCGCGGAACAGTCGAATTTTCCCGGGATATCGCGTGAGTTTTTTCAGCCGTCGGACATGCCCGCGGTCCATGCCGTAGATCAGGTCGTAGTGCTCGAGATCCGTTGTCCTCAGCTGTCTCGCCGGGTGGTCGATCGAGATTCCGTTTCGCGCCGCAACGCGCCGCATCCGCGCGTCGGCGTTCTCGCCGACATGGTACGCGTCGAGCCCACACGACTCGATCTCAAACAGATCCGCGCATCCGCTTTCGTCGACGTAATGTTGAAAAACGGCGTGCGCGAGTGGACTGCGACAGATATTGCCGGTACAGACGAACAGAACCTTGATTGTTTTGTTGCTCATGCCTTCGTCAACGACTCGAGCAGGTGTTTTTCAGCCTCGGTGCACCAAAGCCCGTTGTTCGCGGCGGTAATCTCCGCGAGACGCGCAAAAAGCGGATTCGACTTCCCTTTTTCGGCAAAATCATCGATCGCGGTCAAATCAAGTTCGATGTTCGTGTACATCAGCTTCTTGCCGCCTGGAATGTTCGGAAGGTTGAGCGTCGTTGGGATCACCGCGTCGAGCCCGCCGATATGCGTGATCATCGCCGCCGGATTGATCTTGCCGGCCGACATCAGTTCGAGCGCCTCGCGCATGTCCGCGGTGTTTCCCCCGCTCGTTCCGACGATGTGGTGCGACGCGTAGTGCACGTCGTAGAAGTTCAACGTCGCCGAGAACGCCGGATCGGTCGGGCCCGCAAAAAAGTTCAAGCAACCGTCCTTCCCGAGTATAGCGTCGCCCTGCTCGATCACCGCGCGTACAGGTGCAAAAACGAACACGTCGTCGTACCCGGTACCACCGGTGAGCGAAATTAGCTCTTTCTCGACGTCGGTCAGGCTTTTCGTGTTCACATACTTCAGCTCGACACCGTTTCTCGCGGCCTCCTCGGGAGTGTAAATCGACGAGGCACGCGCGAGTCTGTCGTCGTCAATATCGGTTACCACGAGCAGAGCCGGACGCCGATCGCAGTGGATCGCGTAGTCGATCGCACCGAGCCCCATCGGGCCGACACCCGCGAGGATCGCGGTCTTGCCGTCGGGAACGATTCCCATCGTATGCTCATAAGAGCCCTGAGTCGTGTGGTACTGCGCGTGAAACGCACCGGCGATACACGACACGGGCTCTGAGAGCGAGCCGAGAAAGAAAGCGTCGCCCGTGTACTCGAGCAGGCAATCCATCTCCATAACTTCGTTCGGGATCACGATGTACGTCGCATCGCCTCCGATGTACCGATACGAGTAGCCCGGCGCGTCGAGACTGCCGTTGTAGTTCAAAGCCGGCTGAATCGAAAAACGGGTCCCGGCCGCAAAACGCCGGCTCCATTTTCTTCCGACTTCGACGATTTCTCCGCAAAACTCGTGGCCGATCATCACCGGTTGTTCGGCGATGTTCGATGGAACGCGTTTGTGGTCGCTACCCTGGACCGCGGCCTTGTACGACGACATGCAGATACTGTCCGAGACGATGTGCGCGAGAATCTCATCGTCGCCGATCGGCGGCAACTCGAACTCTTCGAGTCTGAGGTCTTTCTTACCGTACATCCGTATAGCGCGTGTAATCACAATAACTCCTTGAGCGAGCGTGGTCGCGCGATCACTATACCGGGAAACCCGACAGGAAATCAAACGGCTGCGCGAACGGCGAATCGGCGGGTAATCGAAACGTATACTTGCCGTCACACAGCACATTGCGCTACATTTGAGGTGATGAAAAAAAGCACGGTTCTGTTTGCGATTAGTTTTGCGCTGATCCTCACGGCGATAGTCCTTCTGGTTATAACCGTCGGCCGGTATAACAGCCTCCGAGTCGAACAGGACGTCGGTATCGAAGCGAGCGTTGCCGTATGCCGGTCGTGAAGCAACATACCCCGACGCTTCTGCGCCTGATCGGTATCACCGGAACGTTCCGAGCGCGCAAACTGCGTCTGATTCTGTCCGACGATACGGTAACGCTGTTCCTCGACGAACGGATTATGGGTATGGTCAAGATCGATGATATCCGCAATATCGAGCGCGAACAGATCCGATATCGATACGAACACCCGTTGGGTCCGATCGCACCGCCGGTATCGGGCCTGCTCGACGTGCAGACGATCACCGACGGGCTTCAGAGGATCAACATCGCGTACGACACGCAGGCGCGCAAGCTCACGCGCGAGGCACGTCGAACGGAACGCGACCGCGATGTGAAGTCCCCCACCGAAATGGAAACGATGCTACGCGACGGCACGGTGATGGTCGCGACCGAAGACGCGGTCACGGCGCTTCTCGAGCAAATCCGGCTTTCGCGCACGGTGCCGTGAGCCGAAGGTCGACGCGTCGAATCCTTGCCGATAAATTCTTTGCCGATGGATCACGGTCGTGATTTTACCGCGCTATCGCGACGATTCCGATCGCTCCGTTCGAGACGTACATAACCGGGGATTCGGAGCCTTCGGACGGTCCGGTCCGAACGATCCACTCACCGGGAAATTCTCCGCCCTGCACGCGTAACTCGCCCCGGCTTCTCACCAAAGTCGAAAAAATATCGCCGAGATCGACGATAGACGGCGAAACGGTATGGAAGACGTAAAGGTGCGCGACGTGTCGCGATCGTTCGATCGTCGCGAGCGCGTCGTCAGTAAGGCTCGATCGAACGAGCACCGCGTCGTCCGTCGCGACGAGCTTCACCCGATGGGTCAGTTCGCCGGCTTCGAACACGTCTACGGTCCGTGCGTCGCATGGTTCGCCGAGCTCACACAACAAAAGGATTGCGTACAATACAACGTTCGGGATTGCACTCATCGTGGTTCAGCTCCGCGCTTACGCGAGATTGCGACCACTACCTCGATCACGACGTCACCCGATCAACTTCTTTACGACGGCGAGCAATTTGTCCGCGTTGAACGGCTTGACGATCCAGCCGGTGGCGCCGGCCTTCTTGCCTTCGTCCATCTTCGAGGACTGCGACTCGGTCGTAAGAACGACGATCGGAGTAAATTTGTGCGTTGGGTTTTCGCGTATTTTCGCCGTCAACCCGATACCGTCGAGATTCGGCATGTTTACGTCGGTAATAACCATGTCGTACGTCGAACCTTCGAGCTTCTTCAACGCGTCGAGTCCGTCCTCTGCCTGTTGAACCGTGTAACCGGCTTGTTCGAGAATAAACGCGACGCTCTGCCTGATCGCATCGGAATCATCGACGACAAGAATGTTTTTCGCCATACGCCGATTATGCCGTGTCTCGCGGTTCTCGGCAAGAGTGTGTGTGCTTTTCACACTCCCGTTACGGCGGTACAATGGCCGTTCGAGGAGATTCCATGATACTCACGTGTGGCGAATCGCTCATTGACATGCTTCCCGCCAAAGACAGCGACGGCAACGAGGTATTCCAGCCGTGCGTCGGCGGTTCTCCGCTCAACACGGCGATCGCCGCGGCGCGCCTGGGAGCGCCGACGGCGTTTCTCGGCCGCGTATCG
>PXBQ01000085.1 GCA_003566875.1 Spirochaetaceae bacterium
GATGCGCCTGGAGAACGAGGGGCGTCTTGCGGGCCGCGTCGCGCGTCGACGCCGCGGGACGAGCCCCGGGAATCGCGATGACAACATTGCCGGCCGTCGATCGTGACGGCGAAAAGCCGTGTTCACGCGCGATCTTCATGACTTCGCCGGCGACGGCCTGCTCGCGTCCGGAACACCGAGGCACCGCCGATATCCGCTCGAACAGCTGAAAAACACGGTGTCGAAGAACCTGATGATCGAGATCACAACACTCCATTCGGCATCGTACTCGGCAAACGCCGAGAAGGCAATCGGCATCCTCTCCCGGAAGCGTCTCAAATCTCCGACTTGACCCAGGCACGTGGCGGTACTATCATGGCTCAACTCGCATAGACCGAAACGTTCGCAGGGAGGAAGTCGTGTCGACCCAATCGTATAACGCGTTTTCCGTAGTGCAAGCCCAGTTCGACCGAATCGCCGAGATGCTCGAACTCGACGCCGGAACCAGGTCGTTCCTCCGCATTCCGATGCGCGAGTACTCGTTCAGCATCCCGGTCAAGATGCAGGACGGGCACTTCGAAGTTTTTCGTGGCTTCCGCGTCCAGTACAACGACGCGCGCGGTCCCGCGAAAGGGGGGATCCGATTTCACCCGCTCGAAACACTCGACAGCGTGCGCGCGCTCGCGGCCGCGATGACGTGGAAGTGCGCGGTCGCGGACCTTCCTCTTGGTGGAGGGAAAGGTGGCGTCGTGTGCGATCCTCACAACCTTACCTCCGGTGAACTCGAGAGTATCTGCCGCGGGTGGGTCCGCCGGATCGTGCGCGATATCGGCCCAAATCAGGATGTCCCCGCGCCCGACGTGATGTCGACGTCGCAGCATATGCTCTGGATGCTCGACGAGTACGAGACCATAACCGGAGGACGGTTTCCCGGTGCGTTCACCGGCAAACCCGTCGGGATGGGTGGTTCGCTCGGCCGGAAAGAGGCGACCGGGTTCGGATTGGTCTTCACGCTGCGCGAAGCGCTGAAGATTCTCGCCATGAAACCCGAACAAACGACCGCCGCGGTACAGGGCTTCGGCGCGGTGGGACAGGCCGCGATCGAGATGTACCAACAGCTCGGAGGCACCGTTACGGCGGTTGCGTGCTGGAACCAGTCCGCTCAGACGTCGTACACGTTTCGCCGTACCGGCGGCATCGACGCTACCGAGCTCCACGAGATCACCGATCGCTTCGGCGACATCGACAAGACTCTCGCGGAAGGCCGTGGCTACGAGGTTCTGCCGGGAGATGCGTGGCTCGAACAGGACGTCGATATACTCATACCGGCCGCGCTTGAAAACCAGATAACCGCCGGAAACGTCGCCCGGATCCCCGAGCGCGTGCGCGTGATCGCCGAAGGGGCGAACGGACCGACGTCCCCCGAAGCCGATACGGCGCTCGCCGCACGAAATATGTATATAATACCAGACATCCTAGGAAACGCCGGCGGGGTTACGTGCAGTTACTTCGAGCAAGTTCAGAGCAACATGAATTATTACTGGCCAAAGGATGAGGTTATTGGACGCCTTAACGTAAAAATGACGTCCGCTTTTCTCGATGTCGCCGATTTCGCCGAAAAGAAGAAGCTCACGATGCGCGACTCGGCGTACGTGATCGCCGTCGACCGGGTCGCGCGTGCGTGCCGCGACCGCGGATGGGTGTGACGAATGCCTGATCGACCGAACCCCGAACTGTTCGATGAGCTGAGCGAACGCGCAAAAGAGCTTACGTGCCTCTACGACGTCGAGGAAATTCTGACCGAGGCAACCGCAGATTTCGACGCAACGCTGCAGACAATCGTTGAACGGCTACCCGCCGCGTTCAGATACCCGACGTCCTGCGGCGCGCGGATTAGCCTCTTCGGGATGACCTTCACGAGCCGCCCCGCCGACGACCCGCCGTGGATAATCGACGCCGCGATCATAACCCGCGAGGGTCGTGTCGGCTCGATCGAGGTGTTCTACACGAGCGAACTCGCGGTTGTCGGCACCCCTTTCTTCCCGGAAGAAGAGCGTCTGCTCAAGACGATAGCGCAGAGAATCTCCGATGCGGTGCAACATCGCGACTTTCAGCACGTCATCAAGGAACTCGAACAGATGCGCGGCGCGGGCGCGCAGTCGGCGCGATACCGTTGGCACACGATTGTAGATCTGCTGCTCCGAACCGATCAGAAGTTGTACGCACGAATGGCGCGAAAACTCATGAACTACATGTGCTGGAACGAGGTTCCCGACGCGTGTGAGTTCTTCGCCGGCGACGATTCGGTCTTTCGACACGCGCCGTCCGCCGCGGGCGAAAACGCGCCGCAAAGACTCATCGTTCACCCGGACGTGCTCGCGATGAGCGAACGCATTTTCGAAATCGCCGAGGCAAATCTACCCGAGCGCACTGTCCTCGGTCTTCTGCAAAAGTGGCTACAAGAGGACAAGGCATCGTTCATTTTCCGGACGCTGATCAACCTCGATCACTCGCTCGCCGACGTCGCCGAAGCGGTTCGCCGCTTCATAGACCTCAATCCTCCGAACGGCCTCGAAGTCTCGGAAGCGACTGGGAAAGGCATGCAGGTACTCCTGATTCGACGGATCATAACGAATCAGCTCGAGTACATCGCGGCGGCGAAAAAGCACGTCACGGTCAGAGACTTTTACGATCTGATCGACCGGATGATCATCCCCGCGAAAAGCCACGGCGTGATCGGTGGGAAGGCCGCGGGGCTATTTCTCGCGTCTCGGATTCTCAACGCACACGTAGACACGCATCCTCGGCTCGCGGAAGTCGGCACGCCCAAGACGTGGTACCTACCGTCCGACAGTCTGCATTACTTCATGAACTACAACGACATGGAGGAAATGTTCGAGCAGAAGTACAAACCGATAGAGGAAATCCGAAACGAGTATCCGCACATCATCCAACTCTTCAAGAACTCGCGTTTCCCACCCGACGTAGTGCAGGGCCTATCGATGGCGCTCGATGATCTCGGAACCGAGCCGATCATCGTACGCTCTTCGAGCCGGCTCGAAGACCGGTTCGGCGCGGCGTTCTCGGGAAAGTATAAGAGTCTCTTTCTCGCGAACCAGGGGTCAAAACACGAAAGGCTTCTTGCGTTGCTCGACGCGGTGGCGGAGGTGTACTCTTCGCTGTTCGGCCCGGATCCGCTCCAGTACCGCGTCGAGCGTGGCCTGCTCGACGTACGCGAAGAGATGGGCGTGATCATCCAACAAGTCGTCGGAGTACGCATTGGACGGTACTACTTGCCGACGTGCGCGGGAATCGCGTTCAGCAGCAACGAGTTCCGATGGTCTGCGCGGATTATGCGCGAGGATGGATTACTGCGTCTGGTGCCGGGGCTCGGTACGCGCGCTGTAGATCGGATAGGAGACGATTATCCGGTCTTGATCGCGCCGGGGCAACCCGAACTTCGCGTAAACACCGATCCCGAAGAAATAGTGCGATACTCTCCAACCAAGATGGACATCATCGATCTCGACTCGAACTCCTTCACGACCGTGCGGATCCGTGACTTTCTCGCGGAGTTCGGCGACGAGATCCCCGGCATCGAACAGCTTGTCTCGGTCTACAACGACGGCGTCTTGTCGCGCAAATCGCGACTGACGCTCGACCCGACCGGTGACAACGTCGTCGTGACGTTCGACGGACTCTTTGCCGATACCGATTTTGTCGCGACGATCAAGGATATGATCGACGTGCTCGGCTCCGAGCTCGAGACGACGGTCGACATCGAATTCGCGTACGACGGGAGTAAGATTTGGCTCCTCCAGTGCCGTCCGCAGAGTCGATCGTCGGAAACGGCGCCGGCTCCTATCCCGAAAAACGTCCCCGAGTCCGACGTTATTTTCACCGCGAACCGGCATATTTCGAACGGATCGGTGCCCGAAATCACGCACATCGTGTATATCGACGCGCGACGATACCGCGAGCTATCGTCGGCCGACGCGATGCGGCGCGTCGCGCAGCTTGTCGGGCGGTTGAACAAAATCCTCCCGAAACGTCGCTTTATTTTGATGGGACCGGGACGATGGGGCAGCCGCGGGGAGGTCGGCATGGGTGTCGGCGTCACGTACTCCGATATTAGTAACACCTCGGCGCTTATCGAGGTTGCGATGCGGTCGGGCGAGTATCTACCGGATGTGTCGTTCGGCACGCATTTTTTTCAAGACCTCGTCGAAGCGTCGATCCGGTACGTTCCGCTCTACCCTGACGACGCTGATGTCACGTTCAACGAACGGTTTCTCACGCGAACGCGCAATGAACTCGCCGAACTTCTGCCCGAGTACGCGGATCTCGAAGACGTCGTACGGGTGATCGACGTGCCGAAGGCCGGCAACGGCCGAATCCTCAGAGTACTGCTGAACGCGGAACTCGACGAAGGGCTCGCGATGCTCGACACACCGTCGCGCGCAGCACCGCCCGGCCCGCGCCCCCCGCGCATCGACGAGAAACAAACCACGCCCGACGATGATTCGCACTGGCAATGGCGCGCGGACATGGCCGAGAGGATCGCGCGGAACCTCGATGCCGACCGCTTCGGTGTGAACGCGATGTACATCCTCGGCAGCGCACTGAACGGTACCGCGGGTCCGGCGAGCGACATAGATCTCATCGTGCACCACGTGGGCGACGAGGCGAAGCTCGCCGAACTCAAGACGTGGCTCGACGCATGGAGCCGCTGCCTCGCTGAGTTAAACTACCTGAAGACCGGATACCGTGTCGACGGGCTGCTCGATGTGCATTACCTGACCGATGAAGACATCGAAAAACGCACGAGTTTTGCCGTCAAGATCAACGCGGTTACCGACCCGGCCGAACCGCTCCCGGTCGAGCGAAAAAGCGAGCCGGGGTCCACCTCACCCTAACACGCGTCGTTTCGCCGCGCCCGGGTCGGACATCATGAACTCGACGACGACGAGCGATGCCCCCTCATGCGCCGATGAAATGCACCACGTCCGTCCGATTTTCTCGACGAATGTTCGGGTCAGGTCGTACGACTCGTGTACGTGCCCGTGAAGCGTGATGTACGGTTGTCTCTCCTCGATCATCCTCCGGACCGCGACGCTGCCGATGTGCGGATCGAGCGGCACTCCGTCCACCGTCTTTCCGTCCAGATCGGCCGTATCGAGAGCCGTGTCGTACGGCGGCACATGGAACAGGAAAATCGCCTCGCTCACGTCGTCGTCACCGATGAGCGAAGCGATTTCGCTCGTGATCGTCGTGTGTCGCCGATCACGAGCGGACATCGGGACGGTAAGCACGCCCTCTTCCGGCGACACGCAGCCCGGATCGACGTATCGAGAGACATCGTAGCGTTCCCAATCCTTGAGCCGGAACGGACTCGGGGGTATGCACGAGTATCCGTAGACAGACCGCCCGTGGAATCGCGCGCACCGTCCGTGGATGTACGTCCAAATTTTCTCGGTCGAGCCGATGAAGATCGAGCCCTCTTCGAACCGCACGTCGTCGTTCCCAAGGATCACGAACACATCGGGATACCGCTCCCCGAGCGAACGACGCAACGCGACCAAACGGCGAACGAGAAACCGGTTCACAA
This sequence comes from Spirochaetaceae bacterium, assembly GCA_003566875.1. GTDB lineage: Bacteria > Spirochaetota > Spirochaetia > DSM-27196 > PXBQ01 > PXBQ01. Next base: position 5,588 of record PXBQ01000085.1, read on the forward strand.
AATCGACGCCGTCGAAGCCGAGGCTGCCCGGGTCGGTTCCGGGTTGCGGAAGTAGATCCCCCGCGAAGAAGAACGCGTCGGGTGGGTCTTGCATGAGGAACGAAAACAAAGCCTCGTATTTATCGGTGTCGCCGTGTAGGTCGGAGACAAGCAGACATCGAGCGTCGCCGCCCGTGTTCGAGGCCGATGGTGAAACACGTACCGGATCGCGATCGGTCACTCGTCAAATTCCGCGATTATCTCCGAGATCCGGTCGACGTCTGCCGACAAGAAGACGCGCGCGGCGCCGTCGGTCGAGATCAACCGCGTCAATCGGGCCAAAAACGTGAGGTAAGGTCTATACTGCGCATTCGGGATCAAGATGCAGAAAACGGTGTGCACGGGGTCGCCGGCGTAGTGTTTGACAGGCTGCGGAAGCAGGCCGATCGAGACACGGATCTGATCGAGCGCATCGAGACGCGTGTGCGAAACGGCAAAACCGTTCCCGAGGTTCAGCTCTTTCGCCGAACGATCCGCGAGTATCTCTTTCACGGCTGTATCACGAATCGGGTTTTCCCGTCCATCGAGAGCCGTCGTCACGAGTGTTTCAAGAATATGTCGGTGATTCGTGTCCTCGACACGGACAATCCGTTTCGATGAAATAAAATCGCGCAGCCGTGTCATTGTGCCCCCGATGCGTCGGCCATTGTATCACGCCGACCGGAATTGTTGAACAGCCCCACACACCTTCGACGTCCCGGCTACGTCCGGTCCTCCCGCGTCGCTCCACTTGCCACGATGCCGATCATCCCGATCACTCCGATAACCGGGAAGACGTAGAGCGACGCGGCGAACGACACCGTGTCGGCAACGAACGCGAGCACCGCGGGAACGACGATTCCTCCGACGGGAATTGCAACCTTCACGACGCCCATCGCGGTCCCCGCGATTCGCCGAAACATCAGACCCGCAAGCGCGATCGAGAGCGGCAGAAGCGGAGCGACCGTGAGTCCACCGAGAAACGCCGTCGGTAGCGCGACCGCGACCGGTAGCGGCACAAGAAAAAAACCACCGACGACGACCGTCGCGGCGCCGAACGAAAACGCGACCGTCTTCTCGAGTGAGTCGTGCCGCGATATGAGACCCAGTACGATGCGTCCTGCCGCGAGACCGATCAGAAAGAGCGCGAGTCCGATCTGCGCGATACCGTCGCTCATACCACGTAGAACCGACAGATACGTCGTGATCATCGCCATTGAGCCTGCGCCGAGTCCTATCGCGCACGACGCGGTGATGAAGAGAAGTACGATCGCACGATTCCGTCCGAGAACGCCGATGATCTCGCTCGCTGTGATCGCTCCGCGCTTTTTCCCGCGGGGACGAAGTAGCAAACACACGACCGCCAACACCGCGAGGCCGATCGCGACCTGCGTGAGCGAAGCCATCCAGTTCATCCGGAGAAACATCAAGTACAGCGTGATCACGACCGAACCGATCGAAACGAAAAAATGATTGATCGTGATGTATCGACTCTCGTTCTTGTCGTGGATATCCATCAATAACGCGTCGGTTACCGCCTCGGCAGCGCCCATTCCAACTCCCGTCCCGGCCATCACGAGCATGTTCACGGCGTATACGTCGCTGCGGTACAACACCGCGAACGACGCGGCAAGGATCGCGCATCCGACCGCGAGGATTTTGGGTTTCGAGAAGATATCCGAAAGAGCGCCCGCGACGAGCACGGACACGCCGAAACCGATATTCTGCGCCGAAACGAGATACCCGATCTGCGCCGCGGTGTACCCGACACTACGCGCAGTGGCACCGATAATCGCGACACCGATCCCGAGGAAGAACATGCCTAGAAACGAGGTTCCGGTTGCTACAGCCCTGTTTTCAATCATTGCGGTAAGGTAGCCGGAGTTGCCGAGAATGGCAACCATGCTGTACAATTCCGGGATGAAGCAGCATGTCGTACTGACGGCGGTTGGGCCCGATCGAATCGGCCTCGCCGACGATATCTCGACGCACGTTCTCGAGTGCGAGTGTAACATCGAAGAAAGTAAAATGGCCGTACTCGGCGGGGAGTTTGCGGTTATTCTGCTCGTGTCGGGCAAAGAGGACGCCGTCAGCCGCCTCGAAAGCGGAATCGAGCAATTCGCCGGCGCCCACGCGCTGAACGTCACGACGAGACACACCGAACCGCGACGATCACCCCGGAAGGCTCGGCCGTATCTCATCGAAACGGTATCGCTCGACACCCCGGGAATCGTGAAATCCGTAACGGGTTTGTTGCGCTCACTCGGCGTAAACATAGAGGATCTCGAGACCGAGACGACCGGTGCACCGTGGACCGGCGCTCCGATGTTTCATATGCGCGTGCGCGTGACGGCACCGCCGTCGGTGCACGTCGCGGCGTTTCGCGAAAAGCTCGAGAAACTCGCCTTCGACCACGACCTCGATCTCACGATCACGCCGCTCGGGGCGTAGAAATCACGTCGACGGGCGTTCTTTCGGATCGACCGGCACCAGTACGACCGGCAGACCGAGGTTCTTCAGAACGCCTCCCGCGACGCTGCCGACGACAAGATGGTGCACGGCGCCTTTTCCGTGCGACCCCATCACGATCATCCGCGGATTGACGCGGCGCGCCTCGGCGACGAGAAAATCGACGACGTCTCCTTTCCCGACGTTCACGGTGCATCCGACCGCATTCTCTTTCGCGCGCGCCGAGAGAGCTTGAAACTTCTTCGACGCCTCGGTCGCGACTTTCGCACGCTGTGCCTGGTAGTCCGATTGCGCGGTAACGTGCGACGAACTGCCTTCGGTGTGCACGGTCACGAGGTGAATCGGAACGCCGAACGCGCGCGCGAGGTCGATTCCCGCATCGAGTATTCTCTCTGAAATGCGCGACGAATCGACGCAAACCATGATTGTGTCCATTATGACTCCGGTACGATTGAGTGCCCTACGTATACCACGATCACAGCCGCGCGTCTATTGGCTGAATCCGCTCATGTACGGTAGTTTGGCGGCCGTCGCGCGCACGAGTTCGCTGTTCGCGACGAGCATCGCGGTGCTGTCCCACGTGCCCTCGACGAGCGCGTTACGCCGTGACTCGGGCATCGATACCGGATACGTGCGCTCCCCGTCCGAGACGGTCATCTGCTCGAGGTCGATCGTGAGCTCACGCGACGGATCGTTCGCGATCGCCTGCTGAAGCGCGGCGATGTCGGCCTTCGACGCGACCACGGTCGGCGTACCGAGCATCACGCAGTTCCCCGAGAAGATCTCGGCGAAGCTTTCGGCGATAACCGCGCGAATGCCCCACCGCACGAGCGCTTGCGGCGCGTGTTCGCGCGAACTACCGCAGCCGAAGTTCACGTTTCCGACGAGAATCGACGCGCCTACGAACTCTTCTTTGTTGAACGGATGATCTTTCATCGATCCGTCGGCGTTGAACCTCTCGTCGTAGAAGGGGTACTCCCCCATCCGCGAAAACGTGATCTCTTTCAAGTAC
>PXBQ01000100.1 GCA_003566875.1 Spirochaetaceae bacterium
GCCAACTCGGCAAGCCGGCTCACGGTCGGACCCAACACCTCCGGAGAAAACAGGCCGGTCCCCGGGGTATCGTACGTTCGCGCTGCGTCGGCGTTCCAGATCTCTGTTTGATTCATGACATTGAGTATAAAAACGTATCCGGCGAATGCGCAACAGCAGCGGGAGAGCGGCTAAATGGTGAGGAACAAGCGCCGTGACCTTGCCGGAACCGCACGCTTCGCGTATGGTTCCGGCGTGAGCACTACCCCGGAAAGGCTGACCGACCGCCCGATGCCGAAATGATCGTCGTTCTTTCGCCGAGCAAAACGCAGGACTTCTCAGTCACACCGCGAACCACGGTCTCGACGACGCCGCTCTTCTGGCGCGAAGCCTGTGAGCTTGCAGAGCACCTCCGACGGTTGAGGAGCGACGACCTGGCGGCGCTTATGAAGATTGGACCGGCACTCGCGGCCGATACCGCGGAGCGTTACCGTCGGTGGGTTGATACCGAGCCGACGGCCGGCGACGGGAGTCTCCAGGCCGGGTACGCGTACACCGGGGAAGTGTTTCGCGGTCTGGACTTCGGCGCATTTTCCGCGGCGGAGGCCAAATACGCGCACGAGCGGCTCTTCGTGATATCCGGCCTGTACGGGTTGGTTCGCGCGTTGGACAGGATCCGCCCGTACCGCCTGGAAATGAAGACTCCGCTCTCTGTCGGTGCGGCGCACTCGCTCTACCGGTTCTGGGGGAATCTGCCGACCGACGCGGTGAACCGTGCAATCGACCGCGTCGGCAGCACGACGGTCGTGAACCTGGCGTCGCAGGAGTCGTGGCGCGCCATTCAACCGGGTCGGCTCTCCGCGCTGGTGGTAACACCGCAGTTTCGCGAAGCACACGCGGGAGGATATCGCACGGTCGCGGTTCACGCCAAGCGTGCACGCGGCCGCATGGCCGGATGGATCTTGAGAAACCGCATTACCTCACCGGACGAACTCACCGAGTACAACCTCGACGGTTACGCGCTGAACGAGGCGCTCTCTACGGCCGACTGTCCGGTTTTTTCCCGCGGAGAGCGGTGATATCAAGTGCCGCCGCGCTGCTCGCGTGGATCGCGGCGCCGTCACTCACGTCTTTCAAAAAGGTCCGAACCCCACGCGGACCGCGATCCAAAGAAAAACCATCGAGACCAGAAACATGATCAGTTGCAGAACCACCGTCCAGCGCAGCCATCGCGGGTAGCTGACGACAGTGAACCCGAGACCGATCAGAAGCAGCGCGTTTGACGGAAACAACATGTTGCTGAAACCGTCGCCGAATCCAAATGCGAGGACGGCGGTCTGCCGCGTGATGCCGACCAGATCGGCGAGAGGCGAGAGAATCGGCATCATCAGGAACGCCTTCGCGCTCGCCGAGCCGATGAAGAAGTTCATCGCGAGCGTGACGAGATACACAAAAAACGCCGCCCCGAACGTCGTACTACCCGCAATCAGATTCGACGCCGAGTTCAGGATCGTGTCGGTGATTCCCCCGAGCTCGACGATGTGCCGAACGCTCAGACTCATGAGGATGAGCAGAACCGCAGGGGCCATGCCGATTGCGCCGCCGCCGAAGTAGCGCCACACCTGCCGCCACGACCGTCCGGCGAGGCGGCCCGCGCCGAGCCCACCGACAAAAAAAAGAAGCGACATGAGCGGAAACGCAAGGTCGCTGAGGACAGGATTACGCGCGGTCGCAAAGATGAAGGCAAACGCGAGAGCAATGTTTCCGCCGAACCAAATGGTGGCTCTCCGCAGCCCGGGCGTCAACCGATCGTCACCTTTCGCCGCGGGAAGGGCCGCTGCCTCGTCACTGAGAATTTGCCGCCTTTTTTCGTCGAGCGCGTGCACGGGCGAGCGTTCCGGACTGCGCTCCACCTTCCGCGCGTAGCGGATCACGAACAGCACGACGACCCCGTACGTGATCACGAAAAACGGTATCCGCAGCCACGCACCGGAGAACAGCGGTAGCTCGGCGATGCGCTGCGCCACGCCGATCGTGAAAGGATTGCTGATCGCGGCCGAGAAGCCGAACGCGAGCGGAAGCAGACTCATCCCGAGCCCGGTAAGCGAGTCCCACCCAAGCTTCAGCGCCAGCGGGACGATGAACACGATCAGAGGCACCATCGCCTCGTATATCCCGAGAACGGACGCGACGGCCATGAAGAAAAAGATGATGATCGCCATGAGCAGATACCGGCGCTCGTAGAATCCGGCAACGAGTCTGTTGAGTACCGCCTCGAGCACACCCGATCGTTCCAGAATCGTGAATGACCCTCCGACAAAAATCAAAAAAACGATAATCGTGATCGCGACAATGGCGCCCGGCGCAAAGAGTACTTCCACCGGCGCGGTGAACCAGCGCCAAACCGCAGGCGGAACTTGCTCCGGGGTCAGCGCGTACGAGCCCGGAACCACGTACTCCCGGCCGTCGATCAGCTCACGCTCGAAAGAGCCGGCAGCGACCGTACGGGTCAGGACACCGGCGAAGATCATGAGTCCGATGAGGATGAAGAAGGCGAGGATGAACGCCGCCTTTCCGATTCTTAGGCTCGATGTTTTCTCACTCACTGTCTGCTACTCCATGCGAAAGCGTTTCGATGAGGTCGGTGTAGAACTCGATCATCGAGAGGTAATCGGCGACGCCGATCCGCTCATCGACGCCATGAACCGTATCGAGCAGCGCGGGATTCATCCGCACCGGGAGAAAACGGTACATCGCGCGCGCGACACCGCGGTAGTGCCTGCTGTCGGTCGCCGACGTGACGAGGTACGGGGCCACAACGGCGTCCGAAAACTGCCTCGTCACCACGGCACATAATTTTCGATACGTCTCGGTATCTAGCGGAGCCGAGGAGATCGGCTCTCCGCTTCCGGTGGGATTGAGCACCGAAACTTCGACACCCGCGTCCGACACGACGCGGCGCAGCCGCGTGCAGACCGACTCGATCGTTTCACCCGGAAGGATGCGGATGTTCACGACCGCCTCGGCCACGGAGGGAAGGACGTTCGGCGCTGAAGATCCGTAGAGCATAGTCGGGGCCTGCGTGGTCCGGATCAGCGCATCGGTCTTCGGATCGTTTGCGAGGATCAGTTTCAGAATCGGCGCGAATAGCCGGGGAAACCGGAGAACCGGCCGGTACGCCGTCGGTGCCGCGGAGGCTATCACCTTCAGAAACTCGACGACCGACGGTTCGAGCCTCGCCGGGAATGGTCTGCGTTCGATCCGCGCGAGAGCGCGAGCGAGCCGCCCGACCGTCGTGCGCCTACCGGGCATCGCAGCGTGGCCGTCGGCTCCACGCACCGTGAGCCGTACGTCAACGTACCCTTTCTCCGCCGTCCCGATCAACGCGATCGGTCTATCGACGAGCGAAACGGTGTTCTCGACGACGGCGGATCCTTCGTCCACGAGACACGAGGCTGTGACTCCGCGCTCGGCGAGCACCGACGCGATTTGCCCCGCGCCACGCCGGCCGGTAACTTCCTCATCGCCACCGAACGCGAAGAGAACCGTGCGTTGCGGCGTGAAGCCCCGCGCGATCAGCCGCTCGGCCGCCTCCAAAATCGAGATCAACCCGGATTTGTCGTCGAGCGCGCCCCGCCCCCAGACCGCGCCGTCGGCGACGTGACCCGCGAAAGGCGCGTGCGCCCAGTCGTCCGGCGTATCGGCCGGAACGACGTCGTAATGCGCCGTGAGAACGACGGGCTCCGCGGATTCAGACCGCCCTTTCCAGGTGTAGAGCAGACCGGGGTCACCGAGTTCCTCGCGCGTGAGTGTCGCGTGTACGCGCGGATACGAGTCCACCAGGAACTGCTCGAACCGCGCGAAAACCGCGGGATCGGGAACCTCGGCCGGATCGGCCGCGTTGACGGTCGGGAACGAGATCGCGGTGCTCAGCCGTTCGACGGCGAGGTTTTCGTCGGTGTTCACCTCTTGTTTATACCGGTCCGGGACGTCGTACACAATCGATGAAAAATATGCTATCTTTTTTGGTCATGAAGCAGTCAATCATCTATACTTTGACCGATGAGGCACCGGCGCTCGCGACCCGTTCGCTTCTGCCCGTCATCAGAACTTTTGTCGACGCAGTCGGCATCAGCGTCGAAACTCGCGATATCTCGCTCGCGGGCCGTATACTCGCCTTGTTTCCAGAGCGGCTCCGTCCCGACCAGCGCGTGAGCGATGATCTGGCCGAGTTGGGAAAACTCGTGCTTCAACCCGACGCCAACGTGATCAAGCTACCGAACATCAGCGCCTCGCTTCCGCAGCTACGCGCGGCAATCGCGGAGCTCAGGCGGCAGGGCTACGCCGTCCCCGAGTACCCCGAATCACCGCAGACGGACGAGGAACGTACCGTTCGCGAACGGTACGACCGCGTGAAAGGAAGCGCGGTGAATCCGGTCCTACGTGAAGGCAACTCAGACCGTCGGGCGGCGCGCGCCGTCAAAGAGTACGCGCGCGCGTTCCCCCACTCGATGGGCGAGTGGGAACCCGACTCGCGGTCGCATGTGGCGAGCATGGGTGAAGGAGACTACTTCGAAAGCGAGCGTTCGAATACCGTGAGTCGTCCGGATTCGGCTCGCATTCGATTCATCCCTGCAGACGGTGGATCCCCGGTCGAGCTGCGCAGCGGGATCACGCTGGACGCAGACGACGTGATCGACGCGGCGGTGCTCCGCAAGCGGGAGTTGCGATCCTTCATCGCCCGCGAGGTTGCCGCGGCCAAGGAGCAAGGCGTCCTCTTCTCCGTCCACCTCAAGGCCACGATGATGAAAGTCTCAGACCCAATAATCTTCGGCCACGTGGTATCGGTCTTCTTCGCCGACGTCTTTGAGAAGCACCGTGACACCTTTGCCCGCCTGGGAGTGCACCCGAACAACGGTCTCGCGGATCTGTTCGCACGCATCGCTTCTCTTCCCGCAGCCGAACAAGGTGAGATCAAGGCAGACATCACAACGTGTATGGACAAGGGGCCCGGCCTCTCGATGGTGGACTCCGACCGCGGCATAACGCACCTCCACGTGTCGAGCGACTTCATAATCGACGCTACAATGCCCGCGGCTATCCGCGCGGCGGGTAAGACCTGGGGGCCGGACGGGAGAGAAACCGACACTAAGTTCGTGATCCCCGACCGCAGTTATTCGGGCGTGTACCAGGCGGTGATCGACGACTGCAAAGAACACGGCGCGTTCGATCCACGCACAATGGGAAGCGTTCCCAACGTTGGCCTCATGGCGCAAAAAGCCGAAGAGTACGGTTCGCACGATAAAACCTTCGAGATCCCCGCGCCCGGCCGCGTTGAGGTGGTGAGCCAGGACGGAACGGTGCTGCTGGAACAAAGGGTGGACGAGGGCGACATTTTCCGAATGTGTCAGGTAAAAGACGCCGCGATCCGTGATTGGGTGCGTCTCGCGGTAGAACGCGCGCGTCTGAGCAACACTCCGGCGGTATTCTGGCTGGATAGCCACCGTGCGCACGACGCGCAGTTGATCGCGAAGGTGGAGCGTTACCTTGCCGAGGAGGACACCAACGGCCTCGAGATAACGGTGATGCCGCCGGCCGACGCCACGCGGTTCTCCGTGACGCGCGCCCGCGCGGGTCTGGATACGATTTCGGTAACCGGCAACGTGCTGCGCGACTACCTGACGGACCTCTTCCCGATTCTGGAGCTCGGAACCAGCGCTAAAATGCTCTCGATCGTTCCGCTGATGAACGGCGGTGGTCTGTTCGAGACCGGGGCCGGCGGTTCGGCACCGAAACACGTGCAGCAGATGGTGAGAGAAGGCCATCTCCGTTGGGACTCTCTTGGTGAGTTTCTCGCACTGGCGGTGTCGCTCGAGCACCTCGCCCGCACGTTTGAGAACGTCGGGGCCCGACTGCTCGCGGACACGCTGGATCAGGCAACCGGCGAACTGCTTCGCAACGGAAAATCACCTTCACGCAAAGTGAAGGAACTCGACAATCGTGGTAGCCACTTCTACCTTGCTCGGTACTGGAGCCGCGCGATGGCAGGAGCAAAGAGCAACCCGCAGTTGCAGGCGCGCTTCGCTGATCTGGCGGACGCGCTTGAGTCGGCCGAGTCGCAGATCCTGCAGGAACTCACCGACGCACAGGGAGCCCCGGTAGACCTTGGCGGATACTACCATCCGGACCCGACAGAGACCGAGGCGGCGATGCGGCCGAGCACAACGTTCAACCGGATTCTCGCGGAGTTCCCGGTAGAGGCGTAAGTCGCAGTCGCGTGCGCTGGGTGGTACGACGGCACGGATTCATGAAGATTTTCTCGATACCTGCGCGTTTCTACGGACGCGCTTGATCTTTCGACCTGGCATACGATAACGTGTCTTCCTGTAAACTACCCATAGACCATCCGATCGATAGATCCTGCAAGATTTGGGAGGCAACACGGTGACGATCCGCGAAAGACTCGAGGCTTTCTGGGCTGGTGAACGGCCCGATGAGATCCCGTACACGATCTATCACACCAAATGGGAGGACGCGCAAGACGATCCTTCGTGGACCCAACTGTTCGAGAACGGACTCGGGCTTACCTTCAAGGAGTATCCTTTTCGATTGGAACACAAAGACCTCGACGTCATCCAACGGGAGGCGGTTGAGAACGGCCGCTCGGTTCGATACGTCACGTGGAGAACTTCACGGGGCGAAATCTCGGCGCGGTGGACCGACGGCTGGCAAGAAGAACACCGGCTGAAGTCGGCCGAGGACTACCGCGTCATGACCCACATCGTCGAGAACACCGAGATCGTCGCCGAGTACGACTCATTCGGCGTTGCGGAGCAGCGCATGCAGCCGTACGCGGTGACGTGGTCGATGGTCGGCCGAACCCCGCTTCAGGAGATACTCGTCGATTACGCGGGGTTGGAGAGCTTCAGCTTCCATCTGTTCGATTACGAGGATGAGGTCCGACGGCTGTACGGGGCACTGCTCAAGAAATTCCGGCGTAAGGCCGAGATCGTCGCCGCGGGGCCCGGACGGTTTGTGTCCAACCTCGAGAACTTCACGGCTGAGACGCTCGGGCCGGACCGGTACGAGGAGTTCCTACTCCCGGTCTACGAGGAATGCTTTGCCCCTATCCACGAAGCCGGAAAGATCATCGGTAGCCACTACGACGGGAAGACAGCGTGCGTAAAGGACCTCATCGCCCGCGCGCCGATCGATCTTATCGAGTCGCTGACACCGGCTCCGGAGGGTGATCTGTCGCTCGCCGAATGCCGAGCCGCGTGGCCGACCAAGCTGTTCTGGTCGAACCTGAACGCGTCGGTGTACGAGCTCCCGCCGGCCGAGCTGCACCGGTTAGTCCTCGACCGTGTGCAAGAAGCAGCGCCCGACGGCCGACGGTTAGCTTTTGAGATCTCCGAAGCCCGTCAGGAAAACTGGCGCGACTCGATCCCGGTTGTCCTCAACGCGCTCAAGGAGACCCGGAGCTGAACTTGGCTACGCCGGTTCGACCGCTCAACTCCCGACACCGAGCTGCGCACGGCGGATCGGCCGGCCCGATTCGAGCGACCGGACCATCATCTCGCAGCACGCCATCGTCTCGAGGTTGTTCCGCGCGCTGATTCCCGGCTCCGGGCCGCCGTCGAGCCACGCGCGGAAGTCGCGCAGCAGATCACGCTCATCCTCGGTCTCGTCCGGCGACACAGGAACGACCGGTGCGACTCCGAAGTTCACTTTCGGGCGTTCCGAGAACTCGAACGCGCCGTCGCGGAAGAACACCGCCCCACGTTCGCCGTGGAGCTGTATCTCCTCCGATATGCGCGCGGCATCGTGCGTATGGCCGTACGAGACGGCCACGCCGTTCCTTAGAACGATGTGCGCCGAAGTGTTGTGGTCGTGCGAGTACGCGCTCCACGCGGTCGACCCGTAGCGATAGTTCTGAGACACCGCGACCGGAACGCCCGATTCACGTGCCGCGGTGACGAGCCGCGTTGCCGATTCCCAATCCGGCGCCATGCTCTTCGCGACGAGAACCGGGAGCCCCGCCTCGATCGCACGGATCGCCATCGGTACGTGATACTTTGTCGGTGTGCAGATGATCACGCACCCGGCTCCGCTCGTCTTTAGCGCTTCGTCGTAATCGGTGAAAGCCGCGCTCTCCGGCAACCCGGTGACCCTGAGCGCGGCTTCAAGAGCCTCACGACTCGTGTCGCACAATGCCCACGGGACAAAGCCGGTTTTCGCCGAACACGCCGTGAGCGGCCACGTGCCGCGGTTCGCGACGCCGACGTGAAGCACTTTTATCGATGTATCGTAGGCCATGACTCAGAGAATAGATACCTCGCCCTCGATGATCAACCGCACACGGAATGCACCGGCATCCGAATTGACACCCCCGATCGGTGGACTTAGACTGTGAACCGCCGGCCATGAGAATAGGCCGGTATCACGGGTGGATTTTCTGCCGCAGCAAGGAGTACAGGGATGAACGCGAAGCTTGAGAAATACCTTTCGGAGATGAGTCTCGAACAGAAGGTCGGTCAGTTACTGTGTTTCGGCTTCAGCGGCACGTACCCGCATCCCGACATTATCGAAACAATCGAGAAGTATCATCCTGCAGGTTTCCGCGTCACTCCCGGCGGTCGCAAGTTCAAGCGCTACTTCGGGCCGGACAATCCGGCCAGTTCGCGCGTAGTCCGTCCGCAGGAGCCTCTCGAACGCGAGTACGGGGGCGATATCAGCGCGCCGGATTTCGGCGCCCGGCGGTACGCGGAGGTGCTGAATCTGCTGCGACGCCGCTCGCTCGAGACCGGGGCGCAAATCCCGCTGTACTTTGCACTGGACTTCGAGGGAAATCAGAGCTTCGATTTTTTTGCACCCGGCGTAGCATTGTTCCCGCACGCGATGGGACTCGCCGCATCGGGTGATCCGGATTTGTGCCGTCGCGTCGCGCGCAGGATCGGCGCTCAACTCCGCGCGATCGGCATCAACTGGCTGCACTCACCGGTCCTCGATGTCAACACAGC